>NZ_JBWQOJ010000037.1:0-34006 GCF_056591795.1 Maritimimonas sp. 2210JD6-3
ATTACTGGGTATTTACTAACCAACCAAAATATTTTATTTATTTTCTTCAAAAGTCTCTGGTTCAATGGACATTGATTTTTGTCTACTTAAAAACTGTTGCTGTAGAGCTTTGATATGTTTCATCATTCTATTCATATTTGAAAATTCGCCCATGAATACAGAATCTTCTTTAAAAAAATCATCAAATTCACTTGGAATATAGTTATCAAAATCTTTAAAATTTTGTTTAAATAAAGACTTCATAGATTGTAAAATACTATCACGCTGTTCTGTAGTAAAGCTTTTTAAATTATCTGAAGCACTGCTGTATGTGTAAATGGAATCGTAACGAATAATGTTGCCGTTTTCATCCACTTCTTTGTTCACTTTCCAATTTCCTTTTGGCGGTTGTACAGCTTGTTTTTCAATATGGTTTTGTGCTATGTCTTTATTGTTATTTTTTTCTTCTGCATTACAACTAACCATTAAAATTATTGTTAAAAAAATAACTCCCAGTGTTTTCATGTTCTTTAAATTTTAAAAATTAAACTTTCGATTATTCCTAATTTAAAGTTCTAAAAATCACTCTAAAAATGGGCGCAAAATGTAATTACAGAAGTTTATATTTCTGAAAGATGAACTTAAAGAACTATTCAATAAAAAATTTCTTGAAACGAACTATCCCCAAGGCAGTCCCGATAGCTATCGGGACATAGAGGTTTTCGCTCGTTTCATTTTGGTCTGATAAGACCAAAACCGAAATTTTATTATTTAGATTCCCGTTTTCACGGGAATGACAATTTCAACGGAAACCCCGATGCAGAGCATCGAGAAATTCTTTTCGATTAAATAATCAACCGAACACCACCCAATTCTGATACTTTATATGGAAACTTATCTCCTGGTGATCCTATAAACATAAAATTAACAGGAATTTCCCATTGTTTAGATAAGTTTTTAATAAGCTTTGGACCGAACGTTCCCTTAATTTTTATGTATTCAATTTTAATTTTTGGATACTCTCTGTCAAGAACTTCCAAATCGCTTTCTAGTCGCGGCGGTACCTTTTCACCATCTTTTAAAACGGTTACTACTTTCAGTTTTTTCGTATGTTCATTTTTTGTGATATATAGCATTACCTTATTCAATGTAGCCACATCATCATCATAAGTAAAAAACACAAACTCTTGAGAATTAATAGTGTCTATTGAATTTAATATAACTTCATTGGTTTTGTCAACAAACCGATCTATAGGTTTAAAAATATACGTAATTGTATTTAACAAAAATTTTAATAATACAGTTCTATTAAGCATTATAGTTACTAATAACAAGGTAGGTAATAAATATTCTAAAAATACTTTAAGATATTTTGGATTCATTATTATATTACCAATAAGAGCAGTTACCACAGCGAATACAGCGATAATTAATCCCAGCCACGATGATTTTTCGGGTCTTGGCAAATGTTTACGTCTTATTTTCAATAAAAAATTACCTAAACCAAATAGCGTCATAACTGATAAAAATGCAATTGTATAAACTCCAGCTAATGCGCCTAATTTACCTTGAGTAATTAATAGTATAGAAACACATAATAAGAAAAATACAATAGGTATTCTATAAGAGCTCCCACGTTTATTCTTTTTTAATAAGTATTGTGGCAATATACGATCTAATGTCATGCGTTCTACCAAACCTTTTACACCAACAAAAGAGGTTAATACAGCACCACTTAATACCAATGCAGCGTCAATAGATATTAAAATTGATAACCATTGACCGCCAGAAATGGCTCCCATATGTGATAATAAGGTTTCTTTATTTTCTGCTACTTCTGGTATAGGAATGAGGGACAATGCTAAAAATGCCATTAATGGATTAAACACACTTACCACAATCCACATATTTCGTAGTGTTTTTTTAAACACACCTTTTTCTTGCTCTTCTACAAAGTTTGCAGAACTTTCAAATCCGCTTATACCCAACATAGCTGCAGAAAACCCAAAAAATAAGGCTATAGTAATACCATCTTTTACAGGATGATTAAAATTAGTCTCTAGTACATTCCAGCCATGCTTGCTTATATAATAAAAACAAGCTACAGAAAGTAAAATCAAAGAAACCATATGGAAGACAAAAATGATAGAAGCTACCAATGAAGACTCACCAATACCAATAATGGTAAGTACCATAAAAAAAGCTAATAAAATAATGGTAGCTATAATGATTGGCCAAGAGTTCCATAAACTGTGTACATAGTGCATACCTTCACTTGCAGAAATAACAGCTGTAGCCATATACGATAGCAAAGTTAATGTTGCGGCTAAAGATGCCGTTGATTTACTTGTAGTGTTTAGAAGTGCATTATAAGCACCACCATTTAAAGGTAGTGCACCAACAACTTCACCATAAATTTTTCTAAATAAAAATAAAACAGCCGCCACAATGAGTAACGAAATCCAGGCGTATTGCCCTGCATACCCTATAGCTAATGCAGACACGTATAAGCACGAAGAACTAATATCATTACCGCAGATGGCTGTAGCGGGAAATTCTTTTAATTTTTTTGACATGGCAGGTTGGTTTATCATTTAATACCATTTCTAATTCTAAATGACTCAATTAAAATGCGCCTTTTCACCTTATATTTCAAAATAAAAATAACCCGTAGCTATGGCTATGACTAATTTTTCTTTTTTATCTAACGCAAAAACTCATCATTTTTCTACTGTGTAATTTAGCATCAGAACTGGTATAAAAAGCCTGTTCTAAAGTACCATTTATATTTAAAGATAAATTAAAACAGGCAAAAAAAGAGATTTTTTAGCTATTGATTAGCCGTTATCGTGATTTTAATCATGTCTGTGACATTTGGTACATTGGTAGAAGTATTTGTTTCTTCTGCTACAACACCATTTTCATCAGCACCTGTATTAGCTGCTGCTTGTCTTGGTGCTTGGTTATTTCCTGCTCCAGCATATTCATCTACTTCAGTACCGGCATCATATAGCTTCACTAAATTGGTAATATCACCAGAAATGGCAGTACCGTTATTAAACAAAGCAATATCATTGGCACCAATAAACCAATCGTTAGATTGTACTAACATAGTTGCAAGTGATAATACATCACCCTCTTTTGCAGAGAAATTAAAACTGTAAGCTCCTCCAGGAAAAATAGGTCCTGGTCCTGAGGCTCCGTCTGGTGTATTAAATACGTTTGCATAACCAGAAGGGTTGCCGTCTTCAGCTAAAGCTTCTAAAGCGCTAGAGGCACTGCTGCCAACTGTATATAAGGCATCATTAATGGCATAGGCTCCAGGTGCAAAAGGTGAGACCAATCCGCTATTATCACTCAATTCGGTAGCTAATGTGTTATTATTGCCGTCTTCCGCTAGTGCTTCTAAGCCTGCAGATGCAGCAGTTCCTGTTTCAAATAATGGTGTTTGCGATGCATTATTTATTACCCATACGCCTGGTGCTAATGGTGTTGTTAAACTTGCCGTATTACTTAAATTATCTATGGTAACTGTAAATTGTGTGCCGCCATCATGCGCTAACGTTACTTTAATAACATCTGTTACATCTGGGTAGGTAAATCCGTCATTAACATCACCAATTAATTTTACAGTACCATTTTCTGTGGTTCCGGTATTTGGTGCTGTTTGTCTTGGTGCCTGGTTTGGCCCAACACCAGGTTCTTCGTTCACCTCGGTACCAGCATCCCATAAGCTTACTTGCGACGTAACATTACCCGTTACGGCATTTCCATTAGTATCATATAATGCAATACCATTTTGGTTTGGTGCATAGAATAAGTCATTCGATTGTACAAGCATGGTAGCAAAACTTAAATAATGTCCTTTGCCAGCATTAAATGTAAACGATTGTGATGTGCCAGGTGGAATACCTTCTGTAGCATTACTGTCAAAAAAAGACTTAGGTGTAAAAACATTTTCTACCGTTACTGTAAAATTAGACATCGCCATTGGTGTAGTATCATCGTCATTACTACAAGACATAAGTCCTGCACAAGCTAGCCCTACAAAGGCAATTTTTTTTAAATACTTTGTGTTAATCATTTTTAAAATTATTGATTTTATACCTACTTCCATTTTAAGTCTGGTTCGGCTTTATTCTGACTTGCACTTTAGGCGCTTTAATTGACTGTTCATTTCATTAAAGTTATTGAATTTACCAGCCTTTAACTTTTACGGATGTAACTTCTCTTTTAACTGTTGAAGTTCTTCTTCTGTTTTTTTTGATTTTCTTTAGCTTCTTTAAGTTTATCTTTAGGGTTACTTGTATGATGATCATAAACATCAAGGGAGAATCGTTTATGGCGATCGTGCTGTCTTTCCCAATTGTTTACATTCATTAAATGCATTTATCATACTTTAATTATTTAAGGTTATTATGTAAACTTCTTAGAGGTAACTAGAGATAACCATTTTAAAAGCTCATGGGGTAATAATACTTTGCATGATACTTACTAAAATGCTCATTGGTTTTCTTTACATGTGTTTCTACTTTTTGTAACCAATCATTGTATTCTTTTTCTAGTTGTTGACCTTCTTTAAAAAGTGCTTTTCCGGGATCATCCTTATCACCTTTTAATTCTGTATCTACGACCTTTAGATTGTCCATATTGCGTTTAAAAGCATTCATCATTACCTTTTCTTTTGAAGCTTTTGGTGTTTCTAATACATATACATCATCTGTAATGAGGTATTCGTGTTTAACAGCTAATTCAGCATTAGCTACAGCTTCTAACAGTTTTTCGGTGTCAATTACTTTGTCTTCTTTGAGATTAGTAGCAATGCTGGTTAATTGTACCAGAGCTTTATCAAAAGCCTTTTTGCTTTTTCCTGTAAGATCTGCACCTTCATTTTTTAAGGCTTCAATACCCTTTTTAATATTAGTAGCAGCTAAATCACTATTATTGCTTGTTATGGCACCAAAGACATCTTGGAAAATAACGTCAGATAAGTTTGGTAAAACCATTTCTGTTGTTTCTTCAATAACTTCATCGTTTGTAGTTGTCTTTTGCTTACATCCATATAAACTTATAACTAACATTATACTGAAAGTTAACATCGCTGTATGTACTACATTGGAGTTTGTTTTTTTTTTCATGATTTCTAAAATTTTTATAATTACAGTACAAAGTTTTTAATTTAGAGTTTAGTAAACAAGGTGTTTGGGCTTGCGGGTATTCAGATTTCAGAAATTTGAACTAGAAACAAATTTTATTACTCTTAACATTGTTCTTTTTGAAATTTGAACAAAACTTTCAACAAAAAATGGTTTAATAACCTTGACTATTGGTGTTGGCGGCACGGGTGGTGGTATTTTAGCTGTTTTAGATTTAATTGATTGCTGTATTGCGCGTGTTGCATTAATATTTAGCGATTAGAGTTGGGTTAGAATAACAGATATCTTTATTGCTTGAGGTATTATTCTATTTTTATAGTAGAAATTGAAAAATCTCATGATAATAGATCGACGTATTGATATAAGATTTGTAGTATTAAGTAATTTTTGAGTTTTTATAAACTTTCGACATTATCCCTTTATACTTCTTAAATGTTTTGGCATACTGGCTACTATCTGTAAAGTATAATTATGCCCCAATTTCAGCATATTTATTAAATACTTTTTCGGAGATGTTAGGCTAACATATCGAGTGTTCATTATTTTCATTATAACAAATTTTTTAAAAAACGTTCAGTAGGGTAGGGTATTTTTCATTATGCCTGTTTCATATATAGTAAACCGATTTTTAAAACAATAAAAAAGAAAACAATAAAAAAGAAAATTATGAAGTCAGCAAAAATTTATAGGTTATTATTAGCTCTATTTGTAGTTTCACTAGCATTTAATGCATGTAGCAAAGATGACGATGGTATGATGCTTAATCAACAGCAGTCTAATAATGAAAACACGAATAGTGGAAATCCAAATAATCAAGAAGGTAATTCAGAAAATGGAAATCAAGATCCGAACAACCAAGGAAACGATTCCGACAATGAACAAGGCGAAAGTTCAGGAGAAATTACTGCATACCGTGTAAATGGAGATAATATTGAGAAAATCAAGGATTATGAAGTAACAGGTAAAGATTTAGAATATCAAAAAGATGTTGCAAAGCATCAAGAAATGTGGGGGTTGGTAAAAAAGATAGTGCCACCTAGCCATAGAAAATTTTTGGATGAGTTTATAATTGTTAACGGAGAAAAAAGCGGTGATGCAGGATTCGCGGGAGCCTCCAAAGATGATTTAACGAAGTTTGTTCTGGGGCTTTCCATAAGTATAGTGGATCAAGATGGTATAGATGGTCTACAATATGTTACTATACATGAGTTCGGGCATGTTCTATCGCTTAACAACACTCAGCTTGACCCTAATATTAGTGCAGATGCGTGTACCAATTACGCTCCACCTGAAGGCTGTGCCAATAAAGAATCGCATATAAACAAACTATATCAAGGGTTCTGGGCAGATATTTGGAGTGAATTTACAACAACAACAGATGCTAGAGCATTTTATAATAAATATAAAGACAGGTTTGTCAGTGAATATGCATCTACCGTTCCTGGAGAGGATATAGCAGAAGTCTTTGCCAGTTTTATATACGAAGATAAACCCTCTGGATCTACTACCAAAGCGCAGGAAAAAATACTTTTAATGCACGATAGCAGCGAGTTGACGGAGATACGTAGATATATTAGAAGTAATTTGGGCTTAAATGCTAAAAGTAATTCATTGTCTAAACTCCAAAAACAGAGAAGTGCTTTTAAAAATAAAAGTTGTAGTTTAAAACATTAATAATTAGAAGGCTGCCTGAAAAGGCAGCTTTTTTTTTGCTATTGATTGAGTTAGTTATTAACTTTAAGGATGCATAAAAAAGTAGTTTTTAAAGCTTACCATCAAGACTAATGGAAGATTCAGAAATATTAGATACGATTATGTTGGTCTCAGAAGCTTTAGAGAAAATAGACATTACCTAATTTATGCGAAAACGGATAGGGATGATATACCTTGAAGTGCTAGAAAGTTTCCGTAAAGAACTCCGAAAAAAAATGGCTATACTAGTATTGCCACGAGTAATAAAACTCAGAATTGACAGAAGAGCTATTAGAAGCTAATGTGGTGAACTAGGTAGGTTTTGAAAGAAAATTTCTAACCAATCCAAATTGTTCAGATCGGGTAAAACAAAATGTATTTTACGAAATAACGATACCTATACTTTAATTTTGACGGTGGTGATGCTAGAGGATATACAGATTATCCTTATTTAAAAAAGTAAAATCATAACATTACTTTATAATACTATAAACATTTGTAAGCCTAACAAGTGCATGAAAGCCTCAAAATGATGTAATTTTGCAGTACACATTTCTGAAAAAGGTAAACAACAATAGTTACAATAAATTAAATAATTATAGTAAAAGTTTAACCTTTAAATAGAACTAAAACATATTAAACATGAAACCATTAAATAGCATAGGTTTAGACAATGCAAAAGCAAAAGAATTGGCAGAATTATTAAATGATTTATTGGCAAATTACTCTATTTTTTACCAAAATGCAAGAGGTTTTCACTGGAATATTAAAGGTGATAAGTTTTTTGAATTACACGTTAAATTTGAAGAGTTATATAATGATCTTTTTGTAAAGATTGATGACATAGCAGAGAGAATACTCACGTTAGGTTACCGTCCAAATCATCAATTTACCAGCTACCTAAAAAGTTCTGAAATTAAAGAAGCGACTGAGGTAAGTAGTGGTAAAAATTGTGTAGCGCAAATTTTAGAAACCTTTAAAACGTTATTGATAAAGCAACGCAATATTTTAGACTTATCTTCAGAAATTGATGATGAAGGCACTAATGCATTGATGAGTGATTATATTAGAGAGCAAGAAAAATTAGTTTGGATGTACAGTTCTTTTTTAGATGATTAATAATTTCATCTAAAAAAATGATTGTCTTGTTGTAATGAGTGAGTCATAAAAAGGTATTTGTTAACCTGAGCTTGTTTCAAGTTCTCATTATAAATGCTTGATTTGTTGAGTGATGAGATTCTGAAATAAATTCGGAATGATGTTTTAAAATATAATGTATGACATAAATTGATATGCAAAAAAAATCGATAAAATTAAAGCTTTTTAATCGAAAAGAATTCCCCGCATGCTTGCATCAGGGTATCCGTTGAAATTGTCATTCCCGTGAAAACGGGAATCTAAATAATAGGATTTTGGTTTTTGACCCTGAGGTCAAAATGAAACTGGCGAAATACCCCTGTGGCTTGCTCTGGGGATAGTTGGTTTCAAGAAATTCTTTATTCGCGTAATGCTAAAAAGTTAACATAAGTTTATCAAATAAATTAGGAGACTACAAGTTATTTGAAATTATACTAAAAAGAACTTTTATAAAAATTCTTTAGCAAATGTTTCATAATACTCCAACGTTTCTTTTATATCTTTTAGTGTTGTTCTAGGTTTTAAACAAACAGATAAAATTCTCTTTATTTATAAAGCATGATAAATAAATCAGAAACCTTGGTGTTAGTAAGGCTTCTGATTTATTATAATTATTTTTTTATCATAAAAATTAAACTAATTTCTCTGCCGTAGGAAAATCAATAGGTACTTGTGTTGTTTTGTGTACATAGTTGGTAATTGTTTTATCACCAACCAATACAATGGTATCAATTAGATTTTCTTTAGTCCATCCTGCATTAAAGAAATTATCTACAACAGCCGGGGTGGCTGCACCTCTATTTTCGGTAATATTTTTTGCCAGTTTTGCCAAAGCATCAAGTTTAGAGTTAAAAGGAGCTTCCCCTGCACGCAATGCCAAAATTTGTTCTGATGTATAACCATTCATTCCAGCAATAGCTGTATGGGCAGCAAGGCAATATAGGCATTGGTTTACTTCACTAACGGCCAAGTTCACCACTTCTTTTTCTTTGTTGTTCAATGATGTAGGCGCATTAGAGAGATCTAGATAATTTTTAAGTGCATTTTCGCTATAAGCATACGTTGCATAAATATTGGGTACAAAACCTACTGCTTTTTCTAGGCTATTAAAAATTTCGCGATTCTGCTCACTTACATTTTCTTTTGTTGGTACATTAAATGTGCTCATGTTTTCTAATTTTATTTTGTTAAACATTTCTTTCTTTAAGGAACTTTGTTGTTTACCTTTTTATATAGTACAAAGATGTTGTGAAAATAGTGGTGATAGAATATCCTTTTTTCCCTAAGGATAGTCAATTGTTCCTTAACATTCGTTTTTATATTGATCTTGTCGTATGATAACTGCTCTGAACGAATAGATGATAAGAATACATACAGCTAAAATAACAGACACTTTACCTGCAATTGGTATAGTAAATGTCATGGTAAGTTGAGTCGTGCTATCAGATAAAAGCCCTGAAACTACAAAATTAGCTACCGATAGGTATTAAAAACTATAGCACCTTAAAAAGTTTTAATTTACGCTCTATAGGTTTAGGGTTTGCCATGTCTATAATTAATTAGCGTATTTTCCTACTTAAATCTATCATGATGCCTAATATTGATTTTTCCTTAAATAACACTAATTTATCCATACCTTTATTAACCTTAAAAAGTTCTTTACAGAGTATATGGTTACACATTATTCAGATGCTATTTAACCATGATTTTTCTTTACTATAATTTATGAAAAAGTAGAATTAAGCATATACAAGCTACACGCCTTCATAGTGTACATAACCCAACTTACGTTCTGTTTTTTCACCTATAAAAAGCTGCAATTGTTGGCTATAGGATGCTCTTATGGTATCAAAAAGAAAATCAAAAAATGGGATATAAGATGCCTTATTTTTATTTTCAACCTTAAACTCCTTTTTATTATTAGCATAGCGTACATAATATTGTCCAGTAGTATTTCTGCGAATCATTAAATGTACCAAGATTAATTCTATGGGCAGCGTTTCTGGAGCTTTACAAACGGTAAGTCCAAAACCAAAATGCCAGAAACGATCTTCTCTTAGCGTCAAAGCATGTATGAGTTCAGGTTGTACTAAATGAAAATTATTTTGGTTATCAATTTTATAAAGTGAAAATTGATTTTCTGGAACTTGGTAATAGGCTTTTAGTTCTTTAACAATAGTTACGGCCATCATGTGGCAGTCTAATCTATATGCTTCAAAACTTTCTTGAGCAGCACCGTAAGCATTGCATAATTCATGAAATTTAGTACTTTCCATTTTTTTAAACCTTGTTACTTAGTTGACGGGAAATTATTTAAATCCTAACAAAACCTAAAGCTATTTTTTTTAATAGTGGTGTTTTAATTGTAATAAATTAGTTTGCGCTTAATTTCTTTTTTCTAAACTCGGTAGGATTGGTACCCTCATTTTTTTTGAAAAATTTTGAAAAATGACTTGCCTCCTTATACCCTAATTCATAAGCTATTTGTTCTGATGTCTTGTCTGAAAACAATAATAAACGCTTAGCTTCTAATAAAATACGTTCGTTGATAACTTGTAGAGGTGTTTTATTATTGTACTTGCCAAACAAATTAGAAAGTGTTTTAGGTGATTTAAAAAGAATTTCAGCATAATCACTTACTTGGTGCTTTTCACGAAAGTGCTGTTCTACCAAGATATTGAACTTTCTCATCACATCAAGTTGGTTGTTGTGTATTTCGGGCGGTGACAGTGCACTCTTGGCTAATCTGCGAGACGTAATAAGCAAGCGTTTTAATAGTGTGCGTAGCATTTCACCTTGAATAGTATCCTTAGTTTTAAACTCTTCTTTAAATAAGTGGAGCATTGCTGTAAAACTATCTATATGTTCATTAGAAAGTGTAATTATAGGTGGGTGCGAGGAGCCAAAAAATAAAAACCCATTGCAGGAAACTTCTGCATCATGATCTCTAATACAATAAAATTCGCGGTTAAATACGAAAGATATTAATCCTTCTGTAGTTTCAATAACCTTCATATTATTAAGGGGTGTGCAAAAAATAACTTCGTTTTTATTCAAGATTTGCTGGTAGCCATCTATCATAAATTTCACAGCGTTATCCCTACACCAAATTATTTTGTACAAGCCTTTGTCTTTTAGTAACTCTTGAGAAGGTTTGCAATTAAAGTCAGTAATAATAAAGATACTTTCATATTTTGCACTACAGTATTCTAATTTCATACCCAAATAAACAAAAAATACTGCTCTTTGGAAAAATGTATAATCATAAAGGAAAAATGATTAAGGACTTAAATCTACATACTCTATACTTTTGCTTTAATATTAACCTTAAAACAGGAAATTTATGAATACAGGAAATTTAATAATTAGAATAGGTTTCGGACTCCTTTTTGTTTGGGGAGGCCTTGAAAAATTTATTGAAGGCTTTTTAGGAGGTGTAGGGTTACAAAATATGGCCGATTTTTTAAAGAGTAGTGGTCTTGCTTTTTTAGGCGACTCGGGTACTTATGCTTTGGGAGCTATCTTGGCTTTGTTAGAGCTTGTGGCTGGAGTTTTGTTGCTCATTAATAAACAACTTTTTTATAGTTATGCATTTTTAGCCTTTATTATGTTTATGGCACTTGTATTAGTGCATATTCCTTCAGGAAATTGGATGAACATCATGATTCATATTGCATTGTTAACCACACTTACTGGTTTAGCAATAAATGAAAGACAGGCTTAACAAAATTATTGTTTATATAAATGAGTTCTATTATAGGGTTTCTTATATTTAAGTAACCCTATATTTTTATGTGATTGCAACTATTTTATACTATAAGCTTTGGTTAATGATACGTTTATCATAAGAAATTATTTTGCTGTCCATAATCCTTAGATGTTATAATTTATATCCTTAGAAATTTTGATAAGGTGGCATGCATTGTTGGAATATAAGTTTAACACAATTTCATAATCGTGTATTTGGAAAAATATTTACTGATAGAGGTTGTATTATAAAAGAGCTTTTTGAACAACTTTTTGTTGATGGAATATATCTAGTTACCAAGATTAGAAAGAACTTTTATAAAATTCTTTAGCAAATGTTTCACAATACTCCAATGTTTCTTTTACATCTTCTAGTGTCGTTCTGGGGTTTATTAAACACATACGGAGTACCACTTTTCCTTGTAAAATAGTAGTTACCAAAACAGCTTCTCTTGAGTTTGTTATGGCTTCAGATATTTTTTGATTTAATTTATCAATTTCAGATTCTGATAGTGATAGTTTTATTGGATTATATCTAAAATTTATAATACCTATCGTTGCTGGTGACACTACTTCCCATAAAGGACTTTTACGCAGTAAAGCTTCAACTTTTTCAGCTAAATCAATATTATAGTTTACAGCTTTTTTAAACGCATCTAATCCAAAAGTTTTAATGGACATGTAGAGTTTTAATGCTCTAAAACGACGTGTTAATTGTATGCCGTGATCGTAGAAATTAATTTCTGAAGTATTGCCTTCAATATCTTTTAAATACTCAGGGTTTTCGCTAAAAGTAGTGCTAAGCCATTTATGATTTCTTACTAATAGACAACCCATTTCATAAGGTTGAAACATCCATTTATGAGGATCGATAGTTAAAGAATCTGCTTTTTCAATACCTTTTAAAGCTTTTTTCCCTTTATCGGCTAAAATAGCAGCACCTCCGTAGGCACCATCAATGTGATACCACAAATCTTCATCTTTACAAATTTTGGCTATGTCTTGTAATGGATCTATAGTACCCGTATTTGTAGTTCCCGCCGATGCGATTACACAAAATGGCTGAAAGCCTTCAAGCCTATCTTTAGCAATAGCATTCTTTAACTTGTTAAGAATCATCTTAAAATCAAAATCGGTAGGAATGATTCGTACTTGTTCTTTGGTAAATCCTAATATTCTAATGGCTTTTATATTAGAAGAATGTGCTTGATCAGATAAATAAATTACTGCCTTATTAGAGTGTTCACCAATTTTTTGTTTTCTGGCTGTTGCTAAGGCGGTTAAATTAGCCATTGAACCTCCACTGGTAAAAATACCGCCACCTTTTTTTGTAGGAAATTTAAATAGTTTTAATAACCAACCTATAGTAACTATCTCTAATTGTGCAGCAGATGGAGAACCTGCCCAACTACCTGAAAACACATTAAATCCCGTTGCTAAAGTATCTGCAATCGTACTTATATAGTTGCTTGGCCCAGGTACAAACGAGTAAAATTTAGGATGCGTTACGATGTTGCTATAAGGTAATACGTTTTCTTTTACAAAATCTAGCACTTCTTCAAACTGCGTTGGTTTTTCTGGTGCTTCTATAGCGAAAAGAGCATCCATTTCATGGCGATTGGCCATTGCTGCAATAGGCTTCTTTTTATTTTGAGTATCAAAATGCTCTACAATAGCATCTATCACCTTATACCCATAATCTTTCATTTCATCTTTAGATAAGGATAATTGTGCTGCTTTCATAGTAATTTCTTTCTAGTTTTAGTTACTTCTGTTTTATTAATTATTTAATACTGCCTTCTTCAAACTTTACATAGGTACATTAGCACAAATACTAGGGCCATTTTTTTCATTAAAATTAAAAAGCACAAAGAAACTAAATAAAAGAAGAGCAGTAAAATTACATTCCTAATTATTTCTATAGAATAAATGTTTTATTTAAAAGATTTGTATTATTAAAAATAAATTGGCAATATTTGTAACAACGATGAAAAATATAATTATTAATACTATTATTATTAGCATTATTGCAAGTCAATAATGTGGGATGGTATTATAAAAACTTATATAACTTGAAAAGCCTTCCCTAAAAAATACGGAAGGCTTTTCTTTTTTAACATGATTAAACAAAATATAATAATTACCATTATTGTCATTATTAGCTCATACCAGAGTTGATACAGATAGTTAATGGATAAAACCTTAAAGCCTGTATCAATATTTAGATGCAGGCTTTTTTTATGAATTAATTTAAACAACATGTATTACCACACACAAAGTATCGTTTTTTATAACGGTAAATTTTTAAGAGCTACAGATGTAAATGCAAATATATATGGGCAAACATTACATTATGGAAATGGCGTTTTTGAAGGCATACGTGCTTATAATACCGATGATGGCACCAAAATATTTAAAGCTAAAGAACATTACGAGCGCCTCATTTTAGGAACCAAAGTCATGAGCATTAATTTTAACTATACTATTGAAGAGCTTACAGAAATTACCTATAAACTGCTTAAAAAAAACAAACTAAAAGATGCCTACATAAGGCCAATTGTAACAACAGGAGCTAACATGTCTTTAAAAACGTCGCCTACTAGCAATTTGGTTATACAATGTTGGGAATGGGGACGTTACATGGGCGATAATTTATTACGAGTTATGACTTCTAGTTTTCAACGCCCCAACCCAAAATCTTGTTTTGTAGAAGCTAAAGTTACTGGGCACTATGTAAACTCAATTTTATCGACTAATGAAGCCAAAGCAAAAGGGTTTGACGAAGCTTTATTATTAGATATGAATGAAAACGTAGCTGAATGCTCTGGAGCCAATGTATTTATGGAAAAAAACGGGAAACTCTTTACGCCACCTAGAGGGCATATTATGGCTGGAATCACAAGAAATACAGTAATCGATTTATGTAAAGAAGAAGGTATTTATATTGAAGAACGCCATTTTACACTCGAAGAACTCAAACAAGCAGATAGCGTCTTTTTTACAGGTACTGCAGCAGAAGTGGTAGGATTACAATTATTAGATGATTATAAGTTTCCATTGCAATGGGAAAAATCACTCGGTTATAAATTAATGCACCTTTACAAAGAGTTCGTATTAGAGAAACATAAATTACAATCAGTATAATAACACATACCTTAATTTGACATGAATACAGTAAAAACATATACAGTCACAATCTATTCAGAAAATAGTGTAGGATTATTAAATCGTATTTCTGGTATTTTTCAACGAAGACACATTAATATAGAGAGTATTAATTCTTCAGTTTCAGAGATAGCTAATGTTACCAAATGGGCTATCGTGGTAAACATTACTGAAGAACAGATAAGAAAAATTATTTTACAAATAGAAAAACAGATAGAGGTTATAAAAGCGTTTTATCATACCGATGATGAGATTATTTATCAAGAATCGGCAATGTTTAAACTCCAAACCCACTTGTTTTTTGATAACGATGTTATTCAAGAAAAAGTAAAAGAAAGTAATGCGCGTATTGTAAGTGTCAATCAAAAATTTGTTGTTCTTGAAAAATCGGGAACCAACGAAGAAATAACCGAACTCTATAATTTTTTTCATGAGTTTGAGATTATGCAATTTACCCGTTCAGGAAGGATTATTATTTCTAAAGAACCTATGGAAGTCTCAACACTATTAAACCAATAGTTAAATTATTATCATAACGTGTGACTTAAATTATAGTAAGCATTTTAAATTAGAGTTATGAAACACTGTCCTTCATGCAAATCTACCTCTCGAGATAGAATTAAGAGAAAAAGACTTCATCGATTGATTCTTAAAAGTAGGGCATATAGCTGTAATGAATGTAATACACAGTATCTTTGGATATCACTGATAAATAAATACTTTAAAATTGGGAAGCGATTGAGTAGTTATTAAGTTATAAATTAGATTATGTATGCATTTAACATTATTATAAGCAACAAAAATCCCAAGTATGCCTCCTTTGAAGGAGATTGTAGTGGTTATGTATATCTACTCGAAAAAACAGGACAGGTTTTTAAACGCAACCACATGGTAATAAAAAATGGAAATACGATTACCATCCCTGTGATTTGTCCAGAAAAAGAAGCTATTTCAAGACAAAACAGCACACAATATACAAGAGAATTATCGGCTAAAATAGAAGAAAGTGCCAACACTAAAATAGAGCTACAATTCTTGGGTTTAGATGTAGATTATCCAAATTATAAACTTCCTCAAAATTCTAGTTATTATATTTTACATATTGGGGGCAGCTCACCTTTAATTTGTGGTGACACCTTAAAAGGAGTGCCTTTGTATAGAATACCATATACAGCTAAAAATGGTATGGACTATGATAATATTAACTTTTGGCAAAATGATTATGAGAGTTTGCATAAGTTATGGTTGGGTGAATATGAAGACTTTGCTTTAAAGGAATTACAAGACGTACATTCAAAAATTAACAAAATAGGGAGGAATTTATGTAAGCATATTGAAGAACTTACAAGCATACCTACCTACTATTTTTTATTTAACCATCGTAAGATAACCAAAGAAGAAGACGAATTTAGAAAGTGCCCTTTAACAGGAAATGATTGGTATATCAAAGGAAAAACCTATAACGATTTTATAGCTTTTAAATGTGATGAAAGCAGATTGGTATCTGAATTATCGACTTACCATATTTAAGAGACTGTTTTGAAATATCTTAACACGTTTTAGAGGCAAGAGGCTTTGTTAAAATTGATACTAATAGTTTAATTTTTAATTATCTTTTTTCTATGCTTAAGCCCCCAATCTATTACTTCACCTATTAGCTTATCTAAAGTTTTTCCATGTTCGGTTAATGCATATTCGACTGTAATAGGCTTGGTGTCTTTTACGGTTCGTGTAACTAGTTTATTTAACTCTAATTCTTGTAAATCATTAGATAATTTTTTGGGTGCAATACCATTTAAGCTTCTTTTTAATTCCATAAAGCGCATAGTGCCACCACGTAGTAATGTGCCTATAATTTGAATTTTCCATTTACCCGAAAGCAATTCCATTGTGTCTTTAATAGCTCTTAATTGTCCAATACATTCATTTGATAAGTGTGTCTCCTGAATTTGTGCCATACATTGTTTTTTAATAGTTTCGTAAAAGAAATTAATATCTTTTTGTAAATTAGTATCAAAAGTATATTAATTTATCTTAATTTTGTCATATAAAACAAAAAATATACAATGAGTACTAAAACATTTTTAACAGTCCACGGAGTAATTTATGCAGTTTTTGGGTTAGCCTTATTTTTTATTCCAAAACTTTTATGGCCCAATTACGGACTTGAACTAAACGACAGATATGCCGTTTTTTTATCGCAACATACCACAATTTTTTTAGGAGGAATTGCCATTATTAGCTTGCTGTTTAGAGATGTAGAAGAAAAAAGCGTATATGCTAGAAAAATTTTAACGGGCTTGTTATGGACAAATATTTTAGGCGTCATTATAACACTTTATGCTATTTATAAAGGGATTTTTTATGGTTTAGGATGGAGTGATCCTATATTCTTTGCCTTATTGTCGGTATTAAGTTATTTACAACTAAAGCGTAATAATTAATAAAATATTCACTAAAAAATTAAAAAAATGAGTACACAAAAAATTTGGGATTTACATCTTAAGTATGACGGCCCAGTGACACAAGAATTTATGGACGGGAATAAAGCTTTAGCAGAAAGTATCGCTGAAGAAGAAGGTGTTGTTTGGAAAATATGGACTTACGAAGAGGGAACAAATCATTTTGGATCTACCTATTTGTTTAAAAATATCGACTATTTAAAAACGTACAGAGAAAAGCATATTGGTAGGCTTAATGCCATTGGTATTACAGATATTACCGATCATGTTTTTGATATTTTTGAAGACTTAAGCAAAATAGACAATGCGCCATTGGGATAGATGAATCTTAAAGTTTTTATATATGCTATTAAGTAAATTATTACTTAATAGCATATATAATTACGTTATTTATCGCTTAATCTTTAGTTGATGAAAAAACACTGTTCAATTTATTATCTTCTATTTATCTGTCTAACAAGAGTTTAATATTTGCCATCTTTTCTCATCATAAACAATTTGCATACTGGTAAGCCTTTTGTTATGAGTTACTTTTACTAGATGCTAGCGTAAATAGTTTTTATCAATAGTATCGATTAGCTTTCCTACATTGTAGGTTTTAACTCTTTCATCTGCCCTTAAAAAATTTTCAACTTCATTTAGTATGTTTTCCGTAACATCACCTCTTTGATACATGGTTAAAAACGCACCATTCTCACTAAAAGGATTTCCTCCTATAGCAAGCCCTAATTTTTCAACAACATTAGTTACAAAGTCATCGGTAAAGCGATGTTCATCTACAGAAGTGTTTAATTTTATGGCGAGATTAAAACCTTTACCTTCATGTACCGTAAATATCTCTTTCAGCTTACTTTTATTGGTATAAATACCATGGGAGTTTTTAAATACTTCAATTGTTACTCCATTTTTAGAAAACAGCACTTCCCAACGCTCATTAGGAATAGAAACATAAACCATAGTACACTCATTATTGTTACTATGAATCGTATAAGAAACATGATTCTCGTCTAATTTTTTAATAAAATCTAAAAGTGTATTCATTAGCTTTTAATTCTTTGATGGATAACACTTTTACCAAGCATGAGTATTAAAAAATAGAATACGAGGTTTAAGATAAAAGGTATAGGTTTTAAGGTATCTTCAAACAGATGTAATTTTCCTTGTACCGAAACTCCAGGAGTATCGTATAAAAAAGAAACTGGAAAGCCGCCTTTTGGTAAATTTTCGTAACAATACCCATTTGGATTATCTTGTGTTATTTCGCAAACATTACCTACTATGGCTTTGTAATTATTTTTATAACCTATTGATAGTAATGTTAAACTAAAAGCTATGGTCAACAGAAATAAATATGTTTTCTTCATAGTTTCTATTTACTTGGACTTACTTTAACAATTTCACCAACAATCCAATACTTTCCATTACATTTTGGAGTTACTTTAGAACCAATAATTTCTTGTATTTTATTAGCACCACAATCATTACATTCTCCGCCACCTACCTGAATTTTATCACCTAGTTTAGCTATTTTGTTTCCGTTAGCATCTTCAATAATATGTTCGTCATTTTTAGTAATTAATGTATAACCGTATGGCCAAATAGCTGTATAATCACCTATTTTAACACAACCATCTGTAGCTATAGCCAACAATTCAGGTTCAGAAGATAATAACGCTTCCATGTATTCGGTTTGCGGATAACGCGATGTCAAAAACTGGGTGTTTTCCAGTTTTACGTTTGTTTTCTCTTTTTCATCGTGTGATTTCATCTTTTTATTACAAGCAGAGAGCGTTATTAGTAAACCACTCATTAAAAATGCGACATTTATAAATTTGTAATATTTCATTTTTTTCAATTTTCATTCAACATAAAGGAAACTGCAGCCGTTGCATGTATTTTGGTAGTATCAAATACAGGAACTCTTACATCTTCGGGTGTAACTAGTATCGATAACTCTGTACAACCCAATATAATTCCTTCTGCTCCCATCTCTATAAGGGTATTTATAATTTTTAATAGTGCAGCTTTTGTATTTTCTTCAAAAATACCTTTACACAATTCGTTATATATAGCATCGTTAATGATTTTTTTATCAGCTTGATTTGGCAACAAGGTTACAACATTAAAATGTTGCTGTAACCTGTCTTTAAAAAAACGCTTATTCATGGTGTGTTGTGTGCCTAACAATGCTACCTTGTTTAAGTTGTACCTAACAATTTCTGTACCAGTTACATCAGCTATATGAATTATAGGTATGGTAACTTCTTTTTGTACTTGTTCTGCAATAGCATGTACGGTATTGCAACAAATCAAAATACATTCTGCTCCGGCAATCAATAATTTTTTAGAAATCACAATAATTTCTTGAGCAATTTGATCCCAGTTTTCATGTTGTTGCATATTGATAAAAGATGCGTTATCAACACTATGCATTATTATTTTTGCTGAATGCGCCGCTCCTAATTTGAAGGCTATTTGCTTGTTAATTAAACGATAATATACAGCAGAACTTTCCCAAGACATACCACCAATCAATCCAATTGTTCTCACTACATATTGTTTTTCACAATTTTTAATACTTTTTCAAATGATGCTACCGCATTTGAAATGTTTGTCTCGGTTGTAGCCCAGGAACAGATACTAACTCGCATCACCTTTTTGTTAAACCATACAGATCCTCCTAACCAACATTCTCTCAAATTTTGAATGGTACGTAATACTTCTTCAGTTATAGTATCTGTATCGCATCGTACAACCACCTGATTAAACACGACATCGTTTTCTACATAAAAGCCTTCAATTTTTTTAATTTCATTGGCAAATTGTTGGGCTCTTAAATGCATGGTTAAAATCATTTCATCAATACCACTCTTCCCTAAATATTTCATAATAGCCCATAGTTCTATAACGCGTGCTCTTCGTGACATTTCTGGTGTATAAAACATACCATCTCTTTCTTTACTCTCTATAATATAACTACCAGACATCTGCATCGAAGCAATCATTGCCTCTTTATCAGCACACATTATAATGCCACAATCATAGGGCGTATTGAGCGTTTTATGGCCATCAACTGCCCAAGATGTAGCATTTTCTATTCCTTTGGTTAAATGTTTTAAATCATTAACGGCTTGTGCCCATAGGCCAAAGGCACCGTCAATGTGTACCCATGCATTCGCTTTTTTAGCTTTGTTGCAAATCGTCTTAAAATCATCAAAAGCACCACTATTTACGTTGCCAGCTTGCAAAATTAAGATAGTTGTTTCATCGAGTTCAGGTATTAATGCTGGAATAATTCTACCCTGAGAATCTACATCAACCCATTCTATATTGTCTTGTCCTAAGCCAAGAATACTAATTGCTTTTAATACGGTGGAATGTGCGTGCTTACCTGTTACTATTCTAATTTTTGGAGAATTTTGTAATCCTTTTTTGTTGATATCCCAGTTTTGTCTTTCTAATATGCGATACCTAGCTGCAGCCAAACCACATATGTTGGCCATAGATGTACCGCTTACAAATCCTGCCGCAGTGCTTTTCGGTAAGTTAAAAAGGTCCACCAACCATTTTTCTACTACAGCTTCTAGTTTATTACCAATAGGTGATAATACATTCATAGATGGACTTTGATCCCAAAACGTAGCAAGATTTTTAGCTGCCAACCCTACTGGAACAGCACTACCACACACAAAGCCAAAATAATTACCACCTAAAGTGGCTGTTGTGGCTTCATTACCGTACTGGTGTAATTGCTCTATTACATCTTGTGCGTTGGTTGATGTATTGGGTAAGGCTTCATCAAAAGTGGCTAATTTATGTAGAGCCTCTTCTGTTGGATAAACATTTCTATTAAAAACAGTGTCTATATAATCGTAAGCATAATTCTGCGCTCTGTTAAAAATGTCTTTGTCTCGAATGTCTTGAAACATTTGTTGTTGGATGGTTCTTTTTTTCATTTCATTAATCTATAAATTGCTAATTGTCGATTTATATAATTAAAAATTAAAGTTCTTGACTTAATTTTTCGATATATTCTTTAATGTTGTCTTCATTTCTTTTAAAATAAGTCCATTTGCCTATTCTGGTAGCTGTTACAAAGCCTGCGTTTTGCAATTGCGCCATATATTGAGATATGGTTGACTGGGATAAATTGGCTTTTTCTTTTATAAACACCAAACAAACACCAAAATCAAAATGCCCTAATTCTTTATGTGGAGGAAAGTTATCTTCTGGCGCTTTAAGCCAGTGTAAAATAGCAACCCTCGTTTTATTTGCCAATGCTTTATTAATTTCTATTAAATCCATTGGTGTAAATATAACAAATCTATAATTATCGATTTGATATTTTGAAATAAATTTTTTGGTTGTCCGTTTTATGTCATACATTATATTTTAGAGTGTCATTTCGAATTTATTTCGGAATCTTATCATTCAATAAATCAAGTATTTACAATGAGAGACTGAAACTCTCGAAGTATCGGAACAGGTTGACAAACACCTTTTATGACTTTACGGATAATCAAATATTATTTTCTTTATTTCTGCTCATTAAAAATATTTCTAGTGTTTTTTTGCTTTTGAAACAATCTTTAAGTTTGATGTTAGCCACCGAGTCAATGCTTTGTTGTTGTATGCAGCTGTTTCTAAAATTTCAGATAATATTTTATCATAATTGGCATCACTTTTATTCAGTGCGCTGGGTAAATTATGAATTAGGTGAGCGATAGCATAAATTTTCTTTAACTTATAACTATCATGCTTGTTTTTTTCGTTTAATAATTCAGTTGCTTCGCCACGAATTTCAATTAAACTTAAAGATAAAAGTTTAAATAATTTGTCTTTTGAAGTCATTGTTTGTTTTTTAATTTGTTATAATTAACTCTTATATTAAAAACTATTTTCTGACTTTTTTTCACCAATTATGTATAAATAATCTCCAAAATCATTTTCATAAAACTTAATAATATCGTCAATTTTTCCACTATCAATATCTTTTCTCAATTTAGATAATCCATGTTCAACCTCTGTTCTGTTTGCCAAGGAAGAAAACGAAGAAATTCCATTTCTAATTTGAGCATCGAAGTACAATTCAGGATTTTGCTTACCGCAATACAGAAACTGATCTTGTAAATCTGGCTTGACGTAATATTTATGTGTTTCTAAAAATTCAATTTGACTTTCTTTCATTGCTTTTTTTACCTTTTTTAAAGTTGGCATTTGAATTATCGAATCTGATAACATTTTTGGAAAATAATGATTGAGCCAATAGCCCTTCATTTGTTTTGGAGTGGATGTAAAAATTACAATTCTTCCATTTGGTTTTAAGACTCTTTTTAGTTCTGAAAGCCCTGTTTTTAAATTCGTCCAATGATGTATTGTTAAAGAGGCAATTATTCCATCAAGAAAATTATCTGGAAGTTCAATGTTTTCCGCAGAACCTATTTTCCAATCTATTTCGTTGTTTTTGAGTTTAGCTTTTTGTAGCATCTCTTTTGATGGATCGACACCAATAAACTGAAATCCTCTTTTTTGAAGCTCGTTGGTATAGTTTCCAGTACCACAACCAATGTCTAAAAAAAATCCGCTTCTGTTTGGTTTTAAATGATGAAGTAATTGCTTTGTTAGATATTTGTCTGCTTTTCGGGTCAGATTATAGCCTTTTCCTATTGTATCGTATTTAATTTCCATCTGGTTTTATTTTTAGCTTATAAGTAATAGAACGCTAAGGTTTATTAATTAGGTTTTACAGGCGATTGATTTTATAAGGTGTTGTTTATATAGACTTTTAACTTATTCAATTCTACTAAGTATTCTTTTTTATTAAACTTAAATTCTCCAAAATTTGTATAATCCCAGAGGTTTGATGAGCTTTGACTTCTGTATTCTTGCATGAAATCCTTCCATATTATATAGTTTTCGCTTTCTACAACAGTTGTTTTAAGTGTCCAACATCCACGAGTACCACACTGACAATCAAGTATGTCTGATTTATTTTCTCTAACACCATGATTGTTGTTATGCGGTGTAAGTTGTTGATAAAGATCTTTGGGTCCAATTCCGTCATAGACACCTGCAATACCCTCGTTGCCTTCTTTTTTTGCTAATGGCTTTTCATACGCCTTTAATAAGTCAATAAGATTTATACCATCTATAAATATTTGCGTTGTATAACGTTTATATGTATGAAGAGAAATTTCTCTTACGTTAAGATAAAACTTGTTCATAATTTTGATTAAAGCTTTTCTAGGTTATCTCTGGATCGTGCTTTACGCCACGCTTGTTATTTTGTTGATAGGCTCTTCGTTGTTTCTTTTTCTATATATTAAGTAGTCTCTTGATTTACTATTTACTTCTTTAAAAGAGCCCCAATCCTATTAAAATGGAGTGAGGCTCTACAATCAAACTAACCTAAATGAACTATTTTTTAATTGTTCTTTTATAATAATTTTATATTATTCGTTAATAGCTTTCACAACTGCTTTTGGTGCTTCTTTACGTGTGCCATCAAAACCATCAATACCACTCACTGTGGTATATTTTAATACATACTTTTTATCAGGATGAATAATTTTATAGGCTGATTGGCACATTAATGTAGCTTCGTGAAAACCACATAATATCAGTTTTAATTTACCAGGATAGGTATTTACATCTCCTATTGCAAAAATACCTGGGATGTTTGTTTGATAATCAAACGTATCTACCTTTATGGCATTTTTCTCAATTTCTAATCCCCAATTTGCAATAGGGCCTAGCTTTGGTGACAAACCAAAAAGTGGTATTACATAATCTGTTTCAAATAACAACGCTTTACCATTATGCGTAATTGTCAATGCTTCCAATGAATCTTTACCGTGTAATTGGGTAATTTCTGCAGGCGTAATTAAGTTTATTTTTCCTTGTAATTTTAACTCACTTACTTTTTCTACAGAATCTAAAGCACCTCTAAATTCATTACGACGATGTACTAACGTTACCTCACTCGCTACATTGGCCAAAAAGATGCTCCAATCTAAAGCAGAATCTCCACCACCTGCAATTACGACACGTTTATTACGATAAATCTCAGGATCTCTTATCATATACGCCACACCTTTGTCTTCGTAAAATGCTAAGTTTTCAAGTTGTGGTTTACGTGGCTCAAAACTGCCTAAACCACCTGCAATGGCAACTACTGGTGCATGATGTCTAGTGCCTTTGTTGGTAGTTACTATAAAAGTTCCGTCATCTTGTTTTTTAATAGTTTCAGCACGTTCTCCCAAAGTAAAACCTGGCTGAAATTGCTTACCTTGTTCTAATAGTTTATTTGTAAGATCACCTGCTAAAATTTCAGGATAAGCTGGAATGTCATAAATAGGTTTTTTAGGATATATTTCTGAACATTGCCCACCAGGTTGTGCCAAGGCATCTATTAAATGACACTTTAATTTTAGTAAGCCAGCTTCGAATACTGTAAAAAGTCCAGTTGGCCCTGCACCTATAATAAGTATGTCTGTTTTAATCATTAATTTAAAGTATATTAAGTTTTAATAGTTTCATTTAGTAAAAAACCCTCTGTAAAGCCTAGCCACCATTAACACAACTTTAACTTTAAGACTAGACTTTTACAGAAAGGACATCTTTTCATAAGCAACTTTCCCTATACGAACAATAAAAATTTGGTTGATTAATTTTTTGCTTCGACGAAGTATCCGAAACTATTTCAATAGGAATATTAAAGGAGGCAGTATTTCCCATTTCTTTGGCATCAAGTTCAAAGAAAATAGGGCCACCTCCTTTTAAACGCACAACATGTAGATTCTCTTTAGCACAGCCAACGATAAATTTTTTGATTTGTGTTTGTTGAAAAGCATAACATCGTTTATGCTTATCAATTGAGATTACCTTTATACTATTAGGATTGACTCCTACAACTGTTGATTTTTTCATCTGCTACAGTTTTATGGTTCAACAACTACAGTTTTAAACTACGTTCTAGTTTAACAAACTGCTTCGCTTCTTCTATATAACTGGCCGCAAATGGGTTTGGTAGGCGAGTATTTTCTAATTTGATAAATCGATAATGAAAGAAAGATGTTTATATCTTCTTGTTCATTATCAATAAACATCTTGTATAAGTAATTCAAGATGTCTGTTTATATATTGAATTGTATATTTTCTGTAATAAACAATCCTTTTACACTTTTAAAGTGTAAAAAATCGTTCAAATATACTTTGTTTTTAAATAAAATTAAATTATTTCTTGTTTTTTTTACTTTTTAAAATAACGTGTTAAAAGATTAACTACCACGTGTACACTTTTATGTATTATTTCAATTAATCTCAAAAAGAAAAAACTATATTTCCTATAGGATTAATAGATTTATGTTCATAAAGTTATTTTCATTTTATATTTTTGAGTAATTAACAAAATTTTTAAACATTCTGAGAGTTATTGTTAAGGGATACCCAAACATACTATGAATTTAAATACAAACTTATTAATAATTAGTGCTATTCAATCGTTAGTTATTGCACTAATTTTACTGTTTTATAAGTCTAAAAAGCGTCATGTTAATCGCTATTTAGGGTGTTTTTTTCTTGTTTTATTTTTTCAAATTATTTCTGGCGTTTTATCTGTAGCATATAAATCATCCATCTTTGTTTATTCACCATTACACTTGGTAACATTAGATATTGTATTTCTTTATCTCTATGCTGTTGAAACAGCAGGAGTAAAGCTCAGAAATAAGTTTGCATTTTTTATCCCAGCTATATTAGAGTTTTTAATTCAATTTGCTATAACTGTACTGGGACTATATGATTCAGACTATTTAAATGAAGTAAATAAATCATATTATTTTGTTGCGCGCGCGCTCATAGCTTCAGTCTTCATTATATTTATTTGTGTTCTCATTATTAAAACAGCAAAAATACATAGTAGATTACTTCCCTATTTTTATAAAGATATTAAGTATAAAAAGTTGACATGGCTTGTGATTTTTTGCATTATCTGTATTGTATTTAACATATTCTCTCACATACGGTATTTACTATTTACCAACAGTTATGTGTTAGGCATTGCAGATATTTCTACATTTTTAATTTCTTTATATTATATAACGATTGCTAGTTTAGTACAGATTAATATTTATAATTTAACCAAGACTTCAAAATTAAATTCTTTAAAAAGGAAAATTCACACAACAGCAGAATTAGAGAATTATTTTAGTGAGATAGAAAAGTATATGAAAGAAGAGAAAGTTTTTATAGACCCATCAATGGATTTAAAAACTTTTGCTAAAATTGTAAACTTACCTACAAGAACTATTTCTAATGCTATTAATCAAATTAAAGGTACAAACTTTAACAGTTTTGTGCACTCGCATAGAATAGAAGAGTTTAAAAGAATTGCCACGTTAGACACGTATAAAAATTATAGTATTGAAGCCTTAGCTTCTGAAGTTGGTTATAACTCAAGAGCATCATTCTACAAAAATTTTAAAAAGTTTACTGGGACTTCCCCTACAGAATATATTACAAGTTTGTCTCAAAACGTGTTCTAAGACACTAATCGTTAGAAATACCCTTAACTTTTTTATAGTTTTAGCTGTTAGTTAATCAATTGAAAGCAATAACAATTGTATTTAAAAAGTTTTTTAGATAATTTGCTAAGTGTTGTAAAGTAAATTCTATGCATTTTTTAATTTTTATGTTATTGCAGAGTTTAACGAAGACTGTCTTAGACAGTCTTTGGTATTTAATGTAAAAGAAACCACAAAAGTTATTTAATTTATAAAATATGAAACCTAATGATCACATATTCATTAAAGGCTATCGTCATAATGAATACAAGTTAAAGAATTATTATACTGAAAAAGAGGTAATTGACAAAAGTCAAGAATTTTATGATTGGATGGATTACAGACGTTCTGTTCGTGATTTTTCTAGTGAACCTGTACCAAAAGAAGTAATAGAAAATCTTATTAAAACGGCATCTACTGCACCATCTGGAGCACACAAACAACCATGGACATTCTGTGCTATTTCTAATCAAGAACTCAAAAGCAAAATACGCGAAGCGGCAGAACTAGAAGAAAAAGAGAGCTATGAAAACCGCATGAGCGAACGGTGGAAAAAAGATTTAGAACCCCTTGCTACAGATATGCACAAGCCTTTTCTCGAAGAAGCACCATGGCTTATAATTGCCTTTAAAAGAGCATACGAACATGATGATCAAGGTAAACATAATAACTATTATGTAAATGAATCCGTTGGTATTGCCTGTGGCTTTTTAATAACAGCAATTTATAATGCAGGATTAGTTACACTAACACATACACCAAGTCCTATGAATTTTCTGAGTAAAATTTTGAACAGACCAAGTAACGAAAGAGCCTATATTCTCTTTCCTGTAGGGTATCCAAAATATCCAACTTATGTGCCAGATTTAGAACGTAAACCGCTAGACGAAATGGCTGTATTTTATGAATAAAATAACAATTACTTAATAGAACCCATATTATGAGCTGGATAAAAATAATCGATTATAACGAGGCAGAATCAAAACTGAAAAAAATTTATGATAAAGTAAAAGGCCCTGACAACAATATAGATAATGTACTATTAATACATAGTTTACGGCCACATACGCTTACTGGACACATGGCGCTGTATAAAAATGTCTTGCATAACAGTAACAATACATTACCCAAATATTATTTAGAAGCATTAGGGGTTTATGTAAGTAATTTAAACAATTGTAATTACTGTGTAGATCATCATTTTGAAGGTTTTAAAAGGTTACTTAACGATGCTACTAAAGCTTTGGAGTTTAAAAATGCAGTTCTAAAAGATGCGCTTCAATCTTATTTTGATGAAAAATTTTACCAAGGATGTGTATATGCTAAACTTCTTACACTATATCATAATTCAATTGCTGAAGATACTATCATTAAATTAAGAGAAGTAGGTTTTACCGATGGAGAAATTTTAGAGATAAACCAAGTTGTTAGTTATTTTAACTATGTAAACAGATCTGTAATTGGATTAGGCGTTAACACAAAAGGCGATATTTTAGGGCTTTCTCCTAATAATAGTGATGATCCTAATAACTGGAATCATAGTTAATGCTTTATCAATATTTTAAATTGCTATGAAGAGGATATAAAATAGAAAAAGTAAAAACAAAATAGAAAATTCGGTGCTGTGTTAATCTGAAAAGTTTCTGTCTTTTTTATACGCTACATTCTATACGCTACATTCTATACACAAACCGTTAGAATGAATTTAGACAGTTTAAATTGAATAGAATTTAAAAATTACTTTTGCTTATACATTGATGTAGTTTATTGTGGCTTTGTTTCACAACAAAGAAAAAAAGAAGCCAATAGGTGACAATATATTACCTCAATTATCACAGACTTTCAAACCAGAAATTCAACTCATTTTACTAAATTAGGCGTGTCAACAATAAAAATACTCATGAATTTTTTATTGTTGACACCGACTCAAAATTTTTATGTATAATTAGAAAAAGTAAATGAATAAATTATGGAAATAACAAATACATTAAAGTGAATAGAATGCATAAAATATATATCGTATTATTAATATCATTTTGTTGGATTGGGAATTTAAATGCACAATTTGGATATAGAGTTTTAAAAAAAGAACAATCTAGCGACTCATTTTTTAAACTTAAATATCAGACTCTTAATGATAGTATTGGGACAGGATACGGCTTCCCAAACCCTACAAACTACAGTTCAATCGTTTTTTCGAAAGACAAGCCTACAGGAGATAAAACAAGAGATTGGACAGAATTAGTTGTAAAATACGTTGAAATATATAAAGATAAATCTTCAAATAGACTACTAAAGTTATTAAAAGCAAAAAGCAACAAAGATTCTCTCAAGTTAAAAAGTAATACTCCCAAAGAATCAACAGCGCTTGACACTGTAAAAATTTATAAGTTAAGAAAGATGAGAAGTGGTGTTGCCAATGGATTAAATACGTTGATTTATAAAAATGCGAAAGTAAGGTTATTTGGCGCTATAGTATGGGAAAATTACTATGTGCCTCACCCACTGGTTTTCTTTCAAACTACAGAGTTACCTATTTATAAAAGTAACACCTACTATTTAAATTACAATAATCATAAAGCTTTTAAACGCTCTGCTAAGCGACTCTTTAAAAAGTGCCCCAAAATCCTAGAAAAGATTAATGAAGGCGCTTATTTTCCAAGATATGGTAAGAATTTAAGGAAACTTGCAGATGATTATCAATCACTTTGTATAGATAAATAATAACTGCTGCCAACAAAGTGATAGTGCAATAACAGCTTAATTTCTTAATCGGAAATTTAACTTGCTTATCTATACTAGCTGCATTGGTTGAAAATATTAGCAAACTAAAAATAGTCTTATAAAATTATATTTAGTTAGGAATCCTTACTATATTTGCATTGCAATAATGCAACAACATAAAATTTAATAACATGAGTAAATCAATTTTTTATCACGCAGGATGTCCTGTTTGCGTAAGCGCAGAGCACGACATAGTTAATTTAGTAGGAGCAGACAATGTAGAAGTTGTCAATATCGGTGAAGATAGAGCACGAATTGCAGAAGCTGAGAAAGCAGGCGTGACATCGGTTCCAGCTTTAGTAACACCAAACGGAAATGCATTACATATTAATTTTGGCGCTTCTATGGCAGATGTAAAAGGTTAATTTTTTAAACTATATAGTTAGGATTCCTAATTTACAAGCAGAATCCTAACTTTTTTAAATCAATTTAAAATGAAATCAATACTATTATTATTTACAGCAACCATTCTTTTAAGCGCAACTATTGTTGGTGCACAAGATGGTAAATACAAAAATGATGACTTTAATATTAAAAAAGTTAGTGTAACCCACAAACCAGATTTAGGAATTACCATTTGGGAAATAAGCGTAAATGGAACGGCAGGAAAAACAACACCGACAAAAGCAGGACAATTGGATGGAGCACCAGTTTTGGGATATGTATTTCCAACAAATTTAAAACCAACCGATGTTGGATTTAATCAAACAGCTGGAATTGTAGCCCTCGCTTTAACATCACATCCAGACTTTGATGACACACCGCTTTGGGATGAAAATAGCGACAACATATACAATAATGATGGCGTTGTTTGGCATCCACATTGGGTAATACTGCACGAAGATAAACGTGTTGCGGGAGGACTCTCGGTTAAACAATTTAAAAAGGCAGACAAAACCGTTGTTTTACCACCAACCAACCCAGGAATGCATATGTATATGGATTCACCTGGTTATACTGTTACCACTAAAAATAATACGATAAAAGTTATAGTTCCAGATTATCGAATGAATAACAAAACAGATTTTAACTATGATGGCGTAACGGCATTTATGCAGGTAAATACGAGTAAAGAAAATCTTCCAATGTTGGGTGTTTACGAAGTTTTTAGCATTGCCAGTGGCGATCTATCATTACCTTATAAAGTAAAAAAATAAGACTGCAAAAGCGAAGTGGTTCCATCTATGATAAATTTTGGAATAACTTTATTTACAGTAATTTACAAAATTTTAAACAGATAAAAATAGCAGTTTGGGATACCTATGTAACAAGAGAAGATGGCAAAGTAATGCATTTTGATATTTTAGTACCAAATAGTGTAACAGATGAAAAAATTATTTTTGGCTATGGTGCTGCTTATCTAAAAACGAAACCATTTCTAACAAGTACATTATCTGCAAATGAGTGTCGCTTTTGTCATATAGAACAAGCAACCCAAGAGATTACTTTGTCAATTGAACAAAAAGGATATTTCATTATAGAAATGGAAAATTGCAATTAATTTAATTAGGATTACTAACTTTACCTGTCGAACAAATTTCGGCAGGTTCGTTTATGAAAGAAAGTACATTTAATCCACAACAACAAGAAAAGAACCTTTCAGATAAGATCGTTGCCGGATTGGAACGTATATCTGAAGTGTTTAAAATCTTGTTATGGGAAAAAGCGAAATCGATTGGCTTAAGTCCAATTCAAATTCAGATACTTATTTTTATAGCTTTTCATAAACAGAGCTTGTGTAATGTTAGCCATATTGCCAAAGAATTTAATATTACTAAACCAACGGTAAGTGATGCTATAAAAGCTTTGGACAAAAAAGGACTAATTGTAAAAGATTTTTCATCTTCAGACAGTCGCAGTTATTCAATAGCATTATCCGACTCAGGACAGGATATAATTTCTCAAACGTATGATTTTTCAAATCCGCTAAAAAAGCAAATTGATAATTTTTCGCAACCAGAATTAGAAAGCTTATTCGAGACTTTGAGTCAATTAATTTATAAGCTAAATCGCAGTGGTATTTTAAATGTTCAGAGAACTTGTTATGGATGTAAGTTTTACGAAAAGCATCAAGAAGTTAACTATTGTAACTTACTTCAAAAGGAATTGATGACGCAAGAAATCCGATTAGATTGCCCGGAATATGAAGAAAAAATCAGTTACTAATTATAGCACCAATTTGAATATGAAAATATCTATCAAAGTAGTGATATTTATATTTGGGTTAACAATTTTGTCATGTAAAGACATAATTAATCCTCAAGCTAACCTTGATGCATTAAAAATTGAAAATAGTTTAGTAAGCACAGCAACTGTAAATGGTAGAAATGGAGAGTATAACATATACGACAGAATGGACTATTATGGTGTGTCGGGAGTGAGCATAGCGGTACTAGAAAATGACACCATTCGAATAAAAAAAGGGTATGGAGTTAAGAGTGTTTTGCTAAAAGATTCTATCGATACCAATACTATATTTCAAGCTGCATCTGTTAGTAAACCAATTACTTGTTTTGCCATATTAAAATTGGCAGAAAATAATGTTGTCGATTTAGATACCGACGTGAATATGTATCTAAAAAACTGGAAAATAGATTATTCCAATTATTCAGACTCTGCTAAAGTTACGCTTCGTCAATTAATGTCCCATAAATCTGGGCTAACTGTTGGCGGATTTCAAGGGTATAAAAATCGTGATAGTTTGCCTGATGTAATAAATATATTAAACGGGACTAGTCTGGCAAATAACGATGCCGTGAAGCTAAAATTCGAGCCGGGTACAGATTGGGCATATTCAGGAGGAGGATATGTAGTTTTCAAAAAGTCATTGAAGATGTATTAGAGATAAAATACGAAGACGCTATGGACTCAATAGTATTCAAGCCTTTAAAAATGAATTCAAGTTTTTTTGATCCAACTTTTGATAATAAAACAAAAAATGTAGCTCAAGGATATAATTATGATAAGAGCTTGGTTAATAATGGCTGGAGATTCTACCCAGAATCAGCAGCAGCAGGATTATGGACAACCCCATCAGATATAGTAAGGTTTATCAAGGCAATCAATGAATCGTTAAATAAAAAACAGGACAGCCCCCTAACTGCCGAAAGTGCAAATGCTATGCTAGACTTAGGGTTTTTATAGATACTAAAAGAGCCCAACAGTTTTTTCTTTTAGAGGAACAAACAAAGGGTATCGCTGTGAGTTTATCGGGTTTACAGAAAATGATAATAGTAATGGTGCGGTAATAATGACAAATTCTTATGCAAGCCGATATTTAATTCAAGAGTTTTTACGATCGGTTGCTAATCACTATGGTTGGAGATATCCTTTTGCAAAAGATATAGTCGAATTCAAACAAGTCATAACGAATAGAAAAAGCTTGGAGTATTTAAAAGGCACCTATCAATATGCCGAAAGTAAATATATTATCACTATAGAACCCTGTGATAGTTTATTGCTAATGAAAAGACGTTGGAATGGAAACTTTTCTTATTTAACTCAAATTTCAGACAGTATATTTATCGATACAGCTACCTTAAATGGGTATAAGTTCACGAATAATCAAGAAAGCAATAGCCCTATGCTTGTAGTAAATAATAAAAGAGAGTATAAAAAAATATGATAGGTGGCCAAAAAAACTTTTTGAACATACTTTTTTTAATTTTCCTCCTTCCATTTTTAGGTTGTGCACAACAAAACATGGCTGATTATATAGGAAAATGGAAAGGAGAAATTTCTAATAAAAATGCCTTTGTTTTAGACATCACAATTAGCAGAGAGAACACAAGTTCTTCGTTTATCATTTCTAATGGACAAACAATTATAGCTAAAGTGTTTTCATTTGATAGTAAAATTAACCTATTATTAGAAAACAATATTAACTTTAATAGAATAGTTGATATTGATAACTTAGAAATTAAAGGATTTATTTACTCTCACGGTTATTACTATCCAGTAATACTAAAAAAAAAATAGGTAAAAACTACAAAGGCCAATGGAATCTTTCGGCATTTCAGTATCTACAACCAGAAAGTCTCTATTTAACAATTAGAAAGGGTAATGACCCAAATGATCGTTACACCGTCTACCCAATACTAGGTTCATTATGGTGTAACAATTTTAAAAAACAAAAATGATTCCATTACATTCACAGATTATTTTACAGGACTCAGTTTTAAAGGATTCTTGAGAAAATCGGAAATTATCCTTATAGCCTGCCTTGGTGAAAATGAGCTTGCTCAAATCTCTTACAAAAAAATAATGAAAACGAAGCGAAAGCAAGAATTCAATATCAAAAATTGGATGACGGATGGGGTTT
>NZ_JBWQOJ010000038.1:0-29684 GCF_056591795.1 Maritimimonas sp. 2210JD6-3
AATAGAAGCATGTATTCAATTTCTTTTAGTCTTCTTTCTCTTTCATCTAATTTTGAGTTAGCAATCAACTGTTTAATTTCCTCAAGTTCTGCAATTATTTCTTCAAGACTCCTATTTCTTGTAAGGTTATCCATTGATTCATAAATAGTTTCAATGTTTGATTCTTCGTTAAGAGTAATAGGTTCTTCTTTACTCCTATTTCTTGTAAGGTTATCCATTGATTCATAAATAGTTTCAATGTTTGATTCTTCCTTAAGAGTAATAGGTTCTTCTTTTTCACATGAAGAATAAATTAACATCACCATTAATAAGGGTAACATTAACAGATACTTAAATTTTATTAATTGTTTTGACTTTGTTTTGTTTAGCATAACGATTCGTTTTTTGATTAATGAATGTTTTAAAAATGGATTAATGAATGAGATTTTATGTGAACTGAAAGTTTCAGCTAATAGTTCTTGAAAATAATCAGATGTTTTGGTCGTCTTTACACATTTTGCATCGGCTATAAACTCATGTAACTCAGTCATTCTACTTTGGTAGATATAACTATATGGATTAAACCAACAAACTATTTTTTGTAATTCGAAAAATAATAAATCTAGCGTGTGTTTCTGTCGTACATGCACAAGCTCATGTGCTATTATTTGCTGTTTTCGGTGATAGGATATATGCTTACCTAGAAATATATAGTTAAAGAATGAAAAAGCCGAATTTGAGTTTATAAATACTAAACTAAAGGTAGCTCGCTTCTCCTTTTTATTTTCTGAGATTATCTTAAATAGTTTTATAAGTTTTACCAAAAATAAAACTGTTGATAAGATGACTCCAATCCAGAATATCCACTTAAGTGAAGTAAAAAAAAGTGATGACCAATTTATTTGCTCTTGAATGATCTTCTGAGGTGACAATAGTACTTCGGGTAACCATATTACATATTCTTCAGGAATACTACTAGTAACACGATCTATTTTTACTACTGGTAGTATATATGAAAGTAACGATGCACAAATTAAATAGACTCTATTCCATTGAAAGAACGTTTCCTTTTTTAAAAGAAAATCATACACAAACAAAAAAAGGGTCTGAAAAAGTAATACTTTGATAAAATAGTCTATCATAACTGTTATTTTTTGGGGTCTATCTCTTTTAAAATATGCTCAAGTTCTTGAATATCTACATCATTTTTTTGCACAAAAAATGACACCATGCTTTTAAATGAGCCACCAAAATAATTATCAACTAATTTGTGCAAACTTTGATTACTATACACTTCTTTCTTTACAACAGGAAAATACTTATATCCCTTACCAAAAGACTCATGACTTACAAATTTCTTTTCTTCTAATATTCTAACAATGGTAGAAACCGTATTATAAGCTGGTTTCGGTTTAGGTAATACAGCTATTATTTCTTTAACAGTACACAATTCTAATTGCCATAAGATCTGCATGATTTGTTCTTCTGCTTTTGTTAATTGTTTTGTCATTTTTTAAACTAATTTTTTAGTTTTACAAAACAAATATAACTAAATATTTAGTTTTAACTAATTTTTTAGTTGAAAATTTTGTAACAATATGGCTATATTTACGTCTAGTAAACAAAAAGGAATGGATATTTTATTGCTCGTACTTGGCGCTTTCTTAATGATTTTAGGATTAATTGGTTCTTTTCTTCCAGTACTACCAGGCCCGTTAACAGGATGGATTGGTCTCTTGGTTTTACATCTAACTAAAGCCGTAGAAATGAGTTGGACCTTCTTAGGCGTGACCCTTGGTATTGCCATTTTGGTTTGGCTACTTGATTATATTATTCCTGCTATGGGTACCAAAAAACTTGGCGGAACAAAATATGGCGTTATTGGCACTACGTTGGGGCTATTAATAGGTTTGTTTTTTATCCCAGTTCCTGGTGGTTTTATCATTGGGGCTTTTAGTGGCGCTTTGATTGGCGAAATACTATATGATAGTCAAGATAAAAAACGTGCCGTTAAAGCTGCTTTTGGTTCGTTTTTGGGTTTTTTGTTTTCAGCTACCTTAAAATTTGTTGTAAGTATGGTTTTTCTCGTATTATTTGTTCAAAAAGCATATGAAAATTGGCAAGCAATAATTTCTTAAATAAAAAAAGCCCTCATCTCTGAGAGCCTATTTATCATGAAAAAAAAGTCTTTTTCTAAGTTTTTTAGCAATTTCCCCTTTCGGCTAAAAATGTAAGGCATTTTGTTTACGTCGCTATGATTGCTCTTACACTGATAAAACACTCTACATTTAAAACTTCCTACTTTTAAAAGTACTTTTTTTGCGTATTTTTTATAAAAAACTGATTATCAATTTAATAAATTTATTTAGGAACTGATATTTTTGATCCAAAGAACAAAGCATTAAAGAATAATTTGTTCGTTCCGTACCAAGAACCTCTAAAATTTGGATTATCAGCAAACAGAATTACACGCCCAGCTCCAACAGGGCTCACAACAACAGAAGCAGCTTGTTTCATTTTCTCTAAGTTCTTCTTACTTATATAGCCATCAACATGCGGATTATTGGTATATTTTGCTACCGTTGCATACGGATTTTTACTAGGCATTAACCAAACCGTTGAATTTTTGTACACTGGTAAGATTTTATTGTGATAACCAAACCCAATTGGATGCGTAACATCTAAATCTACATTGGTAATAACTCCGCCTAAGCGTTCTCTGCCAATATGCTCACTTGCCTCATTATATGGTAAACGTTTAACATCTTTCTTAGTAGTGTCTTTTGGTTTTTTATACAACGATTCTTTTACCAACTTCTTTTTTATCGCCCAAGATGTTGCTTGTCTTGTTGTAATTAATGTATTGCCTTGAGATACCCAATTTTTAATCTTTTTTTGCTGAGTACTATCTAACTGCTTATAGGCACCCGAAACCATTATCAACGTATTATATCTGTTAAGATTTACCCTGTTAAAAATTCGTAACGGAACTTTTGTTAACGGCATGTGCAACTTGGTATCTAATAAATGCCATACTTCACCAGCTTCGTAAGATGAAACCCCTTCGCCTACTAACATTAATGGTTTTGGTTTAGCGATTGTCTTAAAATTACCACTCCCTAAATCTATACCTTGTTCACTATAACCTGTGTTTACCCCATCTACTTGAACGTTAAACTTTTTTGCTGTAGTATCAACCAATTTAAACAATTTATCAGCATCCATTTTTTGTAAACTCACAGGTATCATCAAAGAACCTCGCCCATATTGCTTATCATTAATTTTAAATGGTTTAAAGGCTGTATTTATTTTTACACCCTTTGTTTGTAATTGATACAAAAATGCTGGTACATTGTAATCATCCCAAGAAATTAAGTAAGCATAATTAGATTTTTTAAGCTCATTTAATTTTATAAAATGATTTGTTGATGTTACTCGTTGTCCTTTTTTAACTACTTTTTTAAGTGATGTGTGCGGCATATTGTAAAAATTAGCCACCGACCAAGCAGAAGCATCGTAATAAACACTATCACGGTATGTATCATAGGTTTCAAACATGGTTTGTACCATTCTGTATTGTTTTTGCTTTGTTGGTACCACAAATGAACTTCCTTTTTTAAAGAATTTATTATTCAATTGCATTGAATTCTCTAAATCATACACTTCAATTTTGTGTTTTAATAAAAAATCTACAAATTTCTTTGTTCTGTTTCTATCATGTTCATCGCCAAAAACATAGCCTTTTATAGTACTTTTGTTTGCTCTTGCTAAAGCGGAATTAAAAAATTCGCGTTCATATTTTAGTAAGTAATCTTTGTTTTTAATGGCAGCTTTTATCGTTGCAAAACTTGATATGTATTGATTTCTAATGGTAAACTTAAAAGAAAGTTCTCCTATTTCGTTCTCTTGTAAATGTCCTCTAGAACTAGCTTGTTCAAACAATAATGCCAATGCACCTTGTAAATCTGGATACGAAGAGCCATAACCAGGATATGTACCATCAAATACTTCTTTTGTAAAGTATAATGAACCAACTTTGTCTAAATCTTTTGAAAACTGCTCTGCGAACATATCGTTCAACGTGGTGTAATTCTCTTTTGGCATAATTGGATCTTTGGAAGCGTTTGGCTTCATCGGCTCAAAGAAATACGAACTATTTGTACCCATTTCATGAAAATCTGTAACCACATTTGGATACCATTGATGATACCAATTTAATTTTCCTTGACTTTCTGGATTCACAGCCAACAACCAATCTCTATTCAAATCAAACCAGTAATGATTTGTTCGTCCGCTTGGGTTTGGCTCATTATGTTCCATATCATATCTATCTGCCACCAACGGGTTTCCTCTACGTGTATTTACCCAATGTGTATGGCGGTCGCGCCCATCTGGGTTTATAGTTGGGTCAATAAAAATTACAGCATTTTTAAGATATGCTTGTACTTTTTCATTTTTTGAAGCTACTAGCGTATAAGCCGTTAACAAAGCGGCTTCGGTACTAGAAGGTTCGTTACCATGCACATTATATGCCAAATTTATAAATACTGGCATAGAACTAATGTCTGGCATTGGTCTATCGGTATCTACCAATGCTACATGCTGCTGACGAAGATTTTCTAAATTTTTAATATTATCTGCAGTAGAAACATTAAGTATGACTAACTCTCTGTTTTCATGTGTTTTTCCATAGACTGTTAAGGTTGCCTTATCGGATAACTCAGCTAATTTTCTTAAATAGCTTACTACTCTATCATGACGTGTGTGATATTCGCCAACAGCATAGCCTAAATACTCCTCTGGACTCGGAATTGATTTGTCAAACGGATCTTGGTAACCATAAAAATAATCTTGCGAAAAAGATAATGTTGTAAATAATAATAGAACAAAAGTAAAAATATGTTTCATTGAAATGTAAGTTAGTTGAACAAACTAAATTACAAAAAAGAATACTTTGTTGATATATTTTACTTATACCAGCTTGAATATTTAATATAGTTGTTAGCGATTCTATCAATCTCACCAGAACTTAACTCGGCGGAAATTTCTTTAATTTTTTTAGCGGGCATTCCTGCATAAATCGTACCTGAAGGCACTCGTGTTCCTTTGGTAACTACTGCGCCAGCAGCCACAATGGCATTGCTTTCTACTACACAATCATCCATAACTATAGCCCCCATTCCTATAAGCACATTATCATGTATTGTACAACCATGTACAATAGCATTATGACCTATAGATACATTATTGCCAATATTAGTTGGGCTCTTCTTATAAGTACAATGAATGGTTGCATTGTCTTGTATGTTCACTTTATTGCCCATTTTAATATAATGCACATCACCACGTAAAACAGCACTATACCAAATACTACATTGACTACCCATTTGAACATCACCTATAATTACCGCAGTTTCCGCTATAAAACAATCTTCTCCTATTTGAGGTTCTTTTCCGTTAAGTTTTTTTATAATCATTTTTTAGTTTTTTGTTATTGCGAACATAGTGAAGCAATCTTCTTGGCATAAGCAAATTCTAATAAAAAGATTACTTCAGTCGTTCCTCCTTCGTAAGGACATTTTATTTAAAATAAGATAAAAATTCAGCTTTTTTAGAAGCAGAAACACTCAGTTCTTTTCCATTAGAAAGATACACCGTTCCTCCTTTTCCTTTTTTGTAAGATGTAATACAAGAAACATTGACCAAATACGACTTATGTATTCTTGCAAAGCCATTTTCTTTTAAAATATCTTCAAAATATTTTAAAGTTTTGCTAACCAATTTTTTAAGTCCGTTTTCGAGATAAATTTCAGTATAATTATCATCGGCTTTGCAATAGATAATATCTTTCATTTCTAAAACCTCAAATCCATCTTGTGTTGGAATCGTAATTTTTTCATCAGATACATGTATCTTCGGTTTTAGCACAGTGTTTTGCAACGCATTTTCTTTACGCTTTAACTCAACCACATAATCAACCGCTTTAATTAATTCATCAATAGAAATTGGTTTTAATAAATAATAGGAAGCATGCTTGTTCAACGCTTCAATGGCATATTGATTATAGGCTGTTACAAATACTACTTCAAAATCTGTTTTTCCTAATTTATCTAATAAGTCAAAACCAGAACCATACGGCATTTCTACATCTAAAAAAACAAGATCTAAATCATTATTACGAATTAAAACAAGTCCTTCATCAATATTTTTCGCTTCACCAACTACCTCAACATTAGGACAGTATTTCTCGAGATAATTCTTAAGAATCTCTCTGCTCGTCTGTTCGTCTTCTACAATGATTGTTTTTAACATACCGTTTATGAGTTTATACGCTTATTTATATCAGATAAACTTTTACACAAATAAACAAATACACTTTTAGTCTCTCTTTAATGTTAATATCACTTTTGTACCTGTTTCATCATCGTATAAATCTTTAATAAAAACATCTACTTTGTCTTTATACATTTGGTTTAAAATCTGAATACGTTGTTTAATATTTTGCATTCCTTTAGACTTTTGCTTTTTCTGATGTTCTGTTTTTAAATCTTTAGATTTTTTTCTTCCAATACCATTATCTGATATTTCAATAATTATGGTTTCTTCATCTTTTTTTGACAACACTACTTTTAAAAATCCTTTTTCTTCTTTATACCGCAAGCCATGCCAAACAGCATTTTCTACATAAGGTTGTAATAACATAGGTGGAATTTGAAATAGTTCCTGCTCTATTTCTTGATCTACAATTAATTCATAATCAAATTTGTCCTTAAACCTTGAATGCTCTAATTTTAAATACAATTCGAGAAGCTCAATTTCTTTCTCAAGCGGGATAAAATCTTCGTCAGAATTTACCAAAACACTTCGCATTAATTTAGAAAAATCTGTTAAATATCGATTTGCGGTTCTTTCATCATTTTGCGCAATAAAACTATTTACAGAATTCAATGCATTGAAAATAAAATGAGGATTCATTTGTGTTCGTAAAGATTTTAACGCTAATAGATTATTCGTCAACTTTCGTTGTCGATTACTTCGTATCATCCAAAACAATGAAAACAGCAGTAATGCTAAACCTACTAATAATGCATAAATAATCGTTTTTTGACGACGATCATTTTCTATGGTTAATTGACTCTCTGTTTGAAACAATTTATACTTACTTTCAGACAATGCTCTATCTTTTTCAAGACTTGTGATTCTATTCTGCTTCTCTGATAAATCTTTACTTAGGTTTACAGCCTCATTAATTTCTTGTTCCTTTTGTTTATACAAAGCATCTACTAAGGCTACATAGCGTTTATAATTAGATAAGGCTTTGTTGTCATCACCTAAACTAACATAGGCTTCAGATAGTTTTTGAACCGCATCTTTTTGGGTTTCTATATCATCATTTTTTTTAGCATCAGCGGCACTAGCTTCTAATAACGGAATGGCTTCTTGTAAATTATTCTGTTTTAAATAGGCATTTCCTAAATCTAGCTTCGCACGTTGTTTAGTAATCTTATCTTCTGAATCTTCAACAACTACTTCCTCAAGATTTTCATCTTCTAACGTTTCAAGTGTTTTTTTTCTAAGTTGAACCTCTTTGTCTATACTATTATTTTTACTATAAAAATCTGCTGTTTTTTGACTTTGAATAACCGCTTTTTCAGGACTTTCAGTCTCTGCCGATGTAATAGATTTATTAAAATAACCTTCCGCTTGATTACTATCTCCTAAAGCGTCTAAAGATGACGCAATTTTAGAATTGAGATTTGTTTTTTTAGTATTGTTATTATTTCTTTCATTTAAATTTAAGGCTGTTCTATATTCTTTTAAAGCGTCTTTATATAACTGTTGACTAAAATATGCATCTCCTAAGCCCTCATATATTTCAACTTTTTGTCTTGTGCTAATCTTTAGTTTTAAGAGTTCTTTATACTGTTGTTCACTTAATCTATATAGCTTATTGAACAAATAAGCTCGGGCAAGTTTCATTCTGGTGACAATCAACGCTCCATTATCAACTGCTACTTTATAATTACTGGCAGCTAAATCATATTGTTTTAAATTCATGTAAGCATCACCCAACACATCATAAGAAGCGGCTATTTTTCTTTTATCATTGTTCGCATAATTTAAAGCACTTCCCACAAGATCAATACTTTTTGCTGGATTTATATCTTTAAAAGTAGTTGCAGAATCTAATGTAACACTGAATAAATTTGAGCCACGAGATAATTTTGGATTATATTTCTCTTTCTTAGAACGACTTGATCTTATTTCTAAAGCATCATTTTCATCTCTCACTTCATAATGTAAACTACCATCATATTTATAGGTATCAATGGTTCGACCATTTTTACTTAATATGATCACATCTCCAATAGCTGCTATAATACTAAACTCACCATTACCATCGGTAACAGTAGTAGTTCCTTTGCCTCGAACCCGAACAGTAATCCCCGAAAGTGGCCTCCCACTGTCGTCTGTAATTCTGTCAGAATAGAGTTTACGTTCTAGTACGTTACTATCTTGAATCTGTGCACCTATATACACAGGAATAAGTAAAAGCAGAAAAAATAGTATGTATATTTTGCTATTCATCGTTCGTAAAACTACATACTTTAAACGATACTGTAAAATGTACTTACCTTAAAAACAGCCTAATTACAAGATTTTCTCACCCTTTTTCTTCATCTTACTCATTAAGAAGTCTTTTTTGCTCACTCAGGTAGTCTAGTTACTCATTTTGAGTTTTTAGGTGAAAAAATTGCGCATACATTTACTCAAAAAACACTAAACATCATGAGAACATTAAGTATAACATTCGTTTTTCTACTAACCGTTACCACCTTATTTGCTTGTAATATAAACAAGCTTAAAAACGAACCTCAACATCAGTTGTTAGCGGTTAATGAATCAAAACCAGACAAAAATACTATTAAAGTTGCCTTGCTATTAGATACCAGTAATTCTATGGATGGATTAATTAACCAAGCGAAAACACAATTGTGGGAAATTGTTAATGAATTGTCGTACGCTAAATGCGGAAACGATGAGCCCGATTTACAAATAGCCTTGTACGAATATGGTAATGATTATCTTTCTTCTCGCGAAGGTCACATTCGTCAGGTTATTGGGTTTACCGATGATTTAGATGATATTTCAGAAAAACTATTTGCTTTGCGTACTAATGGAGGAAATGAATTCTGCGGTCAAGTAATCAATACCTCATTAAAACAATTAGACTGGGGTAAAAATAAAAAAGACCTTAAAATGATATTTATTGCAGGTAATGAACCTTTCACGCAAGGAAAAATACGCTATGAAGATGCTGCATCGCAAGCTAATGAGCAGGATGTAGTAGTGAATACTATTTTCTGTGGTAACTACCAAACAGGTGTTTATGGTAAATGGCAAGAGGGTGCTCGCTTAACTAATGGTGATTATATGGCCATCGATCAAAACGAAGCTATTGTACATGTAGCTTCTCCTTATGATGCTGAGATTATCATTTTAAACAAAAAGCTGAATAAAACGTATGTATATTATGGTTCGCAAGGGTATAGTAAAATGCAAAAGCAAAATGAACAAGATAGCAACGCTGCTGAGTTAGACGAAGTAGTTTCAGTAAAAAGAGCCGTGAGTAAAAGTTCTAGAGTGTATAAAAATTCATCTTGGGATTTGGTAGATGCTGAAAATAAAAAAGATTTCAGTTATGAAAAATTAAACAAGAACAATTTACCAAAAGAATTACAAGGTAAGACTACTGCAGAACTAAAAAAGTATGTAGCTAAACAAAGTATAAAGCGTAAAGAAATTCAGAAACAGATTAATGAATTAAATGCCAAGCGTAATAAATACGTAGTCGAAAAACAAAAAGAAACCAACACTAAAAGTTTAGACAAGGCTATGATTGATACGATTAAAAAACAAGCAAAGCGTAAAGATTATACTTGGTAAAACAACAAATAAACGTCATTGCGAGTGTAACGAAGCAATCCTCTTAAAACCAAACAGATTGCTTCGTCGTTTTTCTCCTCATAATGACATTCTTTATCGATTGTTCACTACCTTTGTAAAAATTATTTTTGAGCAATGCAAGAGATTAAAATCACAATTGAAAATACCCCAAACGATGCTATTATAAAGTTCGTCGCTACTACAATATTAACTGACGGTAGTTTTGAATATCACAATGTTGATGAAGCTAAAAATTCAACATTAGTACAGCAATTATTTCACTTGCCATTTGTAAAAAAAGTATTTGTGACGGCAAATTTTATAGCAATTGAGCGCTTCAATATAGTAGAGTGGCTCGAAGTGCAAGAAGAATTAAAAACTGTAATAGCAAATTATCTTAACAAACATGAGAGTTTGTTCATTGCATTAAATAAGGATACACCAAAAGTAATTGAGGTATATGCAGAGAGTACTCCGAATCCGTCAGTTATGAAATTTGTGACTAACAAATTATTGACTTCTGAGAATATAGAAGTTTTATCGATAGAAGATGCTGGTGAGGTTCCCATAGCCAAAGTGCTTTATAATTTTCCTTTTATCAGCGAAGTATTTATTTCAGACAATTATATCTCAATTACTAAAAATGAAAATGTTGAATGGTTCGAAATCACTACAGAGTTAAGAGATTTCCTTAAAAATTATCTACGCGAAGACAAGCCTATCTTTACCGAAAAGTATGAGTCGATAAAAACCATTAAACCCGAGTTAGAACCTATAGACACCAAGAACTTAGATGATATTTCGAAAGAAATAGTTGCCATTTTAGATGAGTATATAAAACCTGCTGTAACTTCAGATGGTGGTAATATTATGTTTCAATCTTACGACAATTCAAGTAAAACTGTTAATGTAGTATTACAAGGAGCTTGTAGTGGTTGCCCCTCATCTACAGTAACCTTAAAAAATGGAATTGAAGCTACCTTAAAACAATTATTACCTAATAAGATTGAAGAAGTCATTGCTATTAATGGTTAAATTTTGTAGCTTTACGTTACAAATAATTTTAATCTTAAAACTAAATAGTTATGGCAGTAATGAAAGTTATTGAAGTATTAGCAAATTCTGAAAAAAGTTGGGAAGATGCTACTCGCAAGGCAGTAAAACACGCAAGCAAAAGTGTAAAGCATATTAAATCTGCATTTGTACAATCACAAAGTTGTGTTGTAAATGGTGATGATGTAGAAGAGTTTCGTGTAAACGTTAAAATTACGTTTGAAGTAAAATAACTTTTTAAACAAAAAAATAAAAAGCGCCTTGAGTTTCAAGGCGCTTTTTTTATATCGTATCTTTGAGTAAACTTAGAATTCGAAATGAGATTTTATATCGCTACTATTTTACTTTTTACTATTTCTCTTTTAGGTTGCAATGATAAACCAAAATCAATGTCAGATCATCAATATACCAATGCTTTAATTCATGAATCGAGTCCTTACTTATTACAGCATGCTCATAACCCAGTTGATTGGTATCCTTGGGGTGAAGAGGCTCTAGCCAAAGCTAAGAAGGAAAATAAATTATTGCTTATTTCTATTGGATATGCTGCTTGCCATTGGTGTCATGTTATGGAACATGAGAGTTTTGAAGATGAAACTGTTGCAGAACTCATGAATCAGAATTTTATCAATATAAAAATAGACAGAGAAGAACGACCAGATATTGATCAAATTTACATGAATGCTGTACAACTCATGACAGGTCGTGGCGGATGGCCGCTTAACTGCATTGCTTTGCCTGACGGCAGACCCGTTTGGGGTGGTACTTATTTTCCAAAACAAAATTGGGTTGACGCCTTGCATCAAATTATAAAAGTTTACAAAGAGCAACCTGAAAAGATGGAAGAATATGCTACGAAACTAACTAGTGGTATTCAACAATCAGATCTTATAGAAACAAATACAGGCAAAGAAAATTTTAATAAAATCGAACTAGATTCAGCGATCGTAAATTGGAAAAAATACCTCGATGAAGATTTAGGTGGAACCCAAGGAGCACCAAAATTTCCTTTACCCAATAACTTACATTTTTTATTAAGATATGCAAAACAGACTAATGATTTAGAGATAAAAAAGCATGTAGAAAATACGCTAGATAAGATGGCTATGGGCGGTATATATGACCAGGTAGGTGGTGGTTTTGCAAGATATTCAGTTGATTCTAAATGGCACATTCCACATTTCGAAAAAATGCTCTATGATAATGGTCAATTAGTTAGTCTTTATACAGATGCCTACTTAGAAACAAAAAATCCACTTTATAAAGATATAGTTTATGAAACTTTGACTTTCGTTGAACGCGAATTGTATGATGAATCTGGCGGTTTTTATGCTTCGCTTGACGCGGATAGTAACAACGCTGAAGGCAAACTCGAAGAAGGTGCCTTTTATGTTTGGAGTGAAGCAGAACTTAAAAATTTAATCAAAAACGATTTCGATTTATTTAAGGAATACTACAATATTTCTAACGAATGGAAATGGGAGCATCAAAACTTCAATTTGCACAGAACCAAATCTGATCAAGAGATAGCTCAACTTTATAACATATCTGAAAAAGAACTTACAGAAAAGATAAAAACTTGGAAAAATATTCTGTTAAAAGAAAGATCAAAAAGAAATAGACCTCGATTAGATGATAAGATTCTCACTTCATGGAATGCCCTAATGTTAAAAGGTTATATAGATGCCTATCGCGTTTTTAATGACCCTCATTTTTTAGAAATTGCACTTAAAAATGCAAACTTTATTACGACTAACCAGCTTAGAGAAGATGGTGGTCTTTATAGAAATTATAAAGATGGAAAAAGTGTTATTAATGCCTATCTAGAGGATTATGCAACAACTATTGATGCCTTTATTCAACTATATCAAGTTACTTTCGATGAACGCTGGCTTGTAACTGCAAAACAATTAACTGATTACTGTTTAGATCATTTTCACGATTCGAAAAGCAATCTATTTTATTTCACATCAGATGAAGATGAAGCGCTAATTGCACGAAAAATAGATACAGAAGACAATGTGATACCCTCTTCAAACTCTATTATGGCTACTAATTTATTTTTATTAGGACACTATTATTATAACAAGAAGTACACGAATACTTCTAAACAAATGCTTCACAATGTAAAAGAAAAAGCTTTGCTTTATGGTTCTGGTGCTTCAAATTGGCTAAATTTATATTTAAATAATTTAGGTGAATTTTATGAAATAGCAATCTCTGGTGAAAATGCTAGTACTATATTAAAAGACTTTAACAATCTATACATACCTAACAAACTATTGGTTGGTAGTACAGAAGAAAGTACATTACCTTTATTAGAATATAAGTTCTCTAAAGGCGAAACAATTATTTATGTATGTATTGATGGTGCCTGTAAACTTCCAGTAAAAGAAGCACAAAAAGCTTTAAAACAACTAAAAACAAACCTATAATGAATTTATTAGCACAAATTTTAATAGGTTTAGTAGTCTTTTTACATTTTTATTTTATGATTCTTGAAATGTTTTTTTGGACAAAACCTCGGGGAATGAAAGCTTTCGGACTCACCAAAGAACTAGCAGAACAATCAAAAGTTTTAGCTGCAAATCAAGGACTATATAATGGCTTTTTAGCTGCTGGTTTGGTTTGGGCATTAGTAAGTAAAAATTTCTCTAACGAGCTAGCTATTTTTTTTCTGATTTGTGTGACTTTAGCTGGTATCTATGGGTCTTACTCTACAAAGAAAATAAAAATCTTTTATGTGCAAGCCATTCCGGCAATTATCGCACTAATTTTAACCTTATTAAAAATGTATAATTAATTATGGATTTAGAAAAAATTATAGATCAACTTACTGTTTTTGTAACAGAATACGGCCTAAAAGTTTTAGGTGCCATTGTTATATGGATTATTGGATCATGGATCATTAAAAAATTAATGAGCGTGGTTAAAAAGTCTATGAGTCGTAGTAATTATGAGGAAAGCCTACAAAAATTCTTATTAAATCTTATTTCTTGGGGCTTAAAAATATTGCTGATTCTGGCGATTTTAGGTCAACTTGGTATTGAAACCACATCATTTGCTGCTGTAATTGCTGCTGCTGGTTTAGCTGTAGGTATGGCCTTACAAGGATCATTGGCTAATTTTGCTGGCGGTGTCTTAATTATGATTTTTAAACCTTTTAAAGTTGGTGACTATATCTCTGCACAAGGTGAAGAAGGGATTGTAAAAGAGATTGAAATTTTTACAACTAAAATGAATTCTTTAGATAATAAAGAAGTTATCATACCTAATGGCGTATTATCTAATGGTAATATTATTAATTACTCAAGTGAAGATGTTAGAAGAGTGGACTTAACTATTGGAGTTTCATATGATGCAGATATCAAAAAAACCAAAGAAACTTTAGAAAAAGTATTTAGTTCTCATCCAAAAATATTAAAGGAACCCGCTCCTGCTGTAGTAATGACTGGCTTGGGTGAAAGTTCTGTAGATTATTCAGTTAGAACATGGGTAAAACCTAAAGATTATTGGACTGTATTTTCTTCAAATCTTGAAAATATAAAAACTGAGTTAGATAAAGCTGGTATCGAGATACCGTATCCTCACTCTGTAGAAATTCAGAAAGAAGGTTAAGATTTTTTCTGTGTTACCAAAAAATCTTTTAAATAAAAAGGTTCAAAATAGGCGACATCTTCGATGTCGCTTTTTTTGTACTTCGCATACGATAATTTTGCCATCGCTTTCGATGAAGGAAAATAACCATCCAAAAAAACAGCGTTTTTATGCTGAATTAGTTCTTTACATTTTTCAGCGCCATCACCCAAAAAATACACCTTACCTTTTGATAGATACTTAGCAAAAGAATGTGTATCAATAATCTCAGCCTTTGTTTCTCTAATTTGATCATGATTAGCATTAAAAACCGCACTATATACTTCCATTCTACGCGCATCTAATAACGGAATAATTACAGCAGCATTTTCTATTTCAATAGCATTTGCCAAAACTTCTAAAGTCAATACAGAAATAAGTGGAATGTCGAGGCTAAAACACAGACCTTTTGCTGCAGAAACACCAATTCTGAGACCTGTATATGAACCTGGGCCTTTGCTTACGGCAATAGCCGATAAGTCACTACAATCATAATCACTCTCGTGAAATAAGCTATCAATAAAAACATGTAGATTTTCACCATGCGAATAATTGCCATCATTCAATTCTTTAATAGCAATTATTGCTCCTTCTTTGGCCAACGAAACAGAGCAATTTTTTGTAGCCGTCTCTATATTTAAAATCAAACTCATAGTACAAATATAAAAAAGACCTGTTTGGTGAGTACCAAACAGGTCTTTTTCTGTTAACTAATTTAACCTACTCTTCTATAATGGGAATACCATAATAGAATTCTAATACTTTGCTTCTGAAAACAAAGTTATATTTTGCTCTGTTTAGCGATGCTTGCGCATTCACCAACCTATTTCGTACTTGTTCAAAATCAAATGAATTGGTAGCACCCAAATTATAGCGTTGCTGTGCATATTCAAATGATAATTCTTGTGCTTCTACAGATTTCTTCGCGGCTTCGTATTCCTTTAATGTTGCTTTGGCATTGATATACGCACGTTCAATCGCCTCACGTAGTGCCCTTTTTTGATCAGATAGATTAACATCGGCAATATCTTTATTAATCTTAGCCCTGTTTACATTTGCTTTTACCTGACCTCTATTAAAAATTGGAATACTTAAATTCAAACCAACAAACTGTCCAAAGTTATTATCTAATTGATCAAAGAAACCATTTTTTACTAACACAAAATTTCCAGGGCTATTTGGATCAGGAATAAAAAAGTCGTCACTTCTTCCTTGTAAATGATTATAAACAGTATTTAAACCTGCACTAACAGAGAGGTCAGGAAGATAATCAGCTTTAGCAACTTTAATTTGAGTTTCAGCGTTTTGCAAACCTAACTCAGCACTTTTGATTTCAGGCTGATTTACTACTGCTTTTTCAAAGATTTCATTGGTGTTATCATATAGTAAAGAAACAGAATCAACATTTACGGGCACATCTTGAATATCAAAACCTTGATTCGGTATTTGTAGTAATTGTGATAACTCTAACAATGCTAAAGACACATTATTCTCAGCGGTAACAATAGCATTCTCATCATTTATCTTGGTAGCTTCTACTTCTAATAAATTACCTTTGGGTTGTACACCTTCCTCCACTAAATTTTTTGTCTGTTCAAACTGTTGTTCACTAATTTTTAACTGCGCTTCAGCAATCTTTAAGTTCTCTTTATTGAACAATACATTTAAATAGGAGTTTACAATATTTAGAGAAATATCATTCTTCATTTTCTCTAGATCAAATAAACTGGCTTCATAAGCTACTTTAGATTGTTGATATTGATTTTTGATACTAAAACCATCAAACAAAGTCATTCCTGTATTCAATCCAAAACTGTTAGAACGTCTATCAGCCGAAACTCTTGAGTTTGACGCGGCATCAAAACCAGAACCAAAACTGTAGTTTTGTGAAGCAGAAGCACTTACTCCTGGTAACATGTTTCCTTTTGCAGTTGTGATGTCTTCCTTTCTAAGATCTGTAGTATATTTTGCACGTTTTACCGAAAGATTATTCTCTAATGCGTGATTGACACATTCTTTGAGTGTCCATTTCTTTTCTTGAGCAAATGATAAGGTAATAGCTAAAACAGCTATGAGTAGGCTTAATTTAGTCTTCATGTTTTGATATGATTTACTGCTAATTCATAAACAGTTTGGTGGATTTTTTCTTCTAGAATTTACAATATGACGCTTAAAAATAAAACTTGTTACAGTTATACACTATTATTTTATTGTTAAAACTTTAAATGCTTTCGATTTCTATACAGTAAGTACGCTGCAATAGCCACCAATAGATAAGGAAATGCCATTAAATATATGATTCCAGAATTAATACCTTCAGCTATTTCAGCATCGCCTGACTCAACTACTGCTTTACACATGGCACATTGCGCCATACTATTTTGAAATAGAAATAGAACTACTACGATAATTGTTATCTTTTTCATACGTAATAAGGTGAAATCATTAAATAAACAATTACACCACTTACAGCCACATACAACCAAAGTGGAAAGGTAATTTTAGCAATTTTTCGATGTCGCTCAATATCATTCGTAATTGCTCTCACATACGTAATTAGTACAAACGGAATCACCACAATAGAAAGCAGTATATGTGTTATTAAAATAATATAATAAATATATTTAATAACCCCTTCTCCTCCATACGGAGTAGAATTAGAGGTCATATGGTACGCAACATACATTCCTAAAAAAGCTACTGAGCAACCAATGCAAATTTTAATAAGTCGTTCGTGAAGTGTTCTGTTCTTATTTTTGATTGCTCTTACAGCAAATACTAATAATACAGCTGTCAGTGCATTTACAGCTGCATAAATTGGTGGAAGAAACGTAAGTGGTTCTACATTTTCGAGTTTCACCCCAAATAATAATGCCACCACAACTGGAATAGCAATAGAGAGAACAACAATCAACTTATTATATTTTTTTGACGGTATTGTTTCTTGTGACATTATTCTTTTAGTAATTTTTGAATATCTTCTTTTAACAATGCTACCTGCTCTTTTTCTGTACCTTGATAATATACTATCGAGTTACCATGCATATCTCTTCTACAACGCAAATATCCTTTTTTATCTACTAATGCAAAATATCCTTGATGTTCAAATCCGCCAGCAACATCAGAGTTTATTCCCGTAAAAATATTCAATCCTGTATTAGATAGTTCAAAGACTTCTTTTCCTCTTCCCGTTAAAAAATTCCAATTCATCGAAGTTACCTCATATTCTTCTGCATATTTTTTAAGTACCATTGGTGTATCATACTCGGGGTTTATAGAAAACGAGGCAATGCCAAAATCTTCTCGTTGCCCATATTCTTTTTCAAGAATTTTCATGTTTTTGTTCATAATCGGGCATATCGTTGGGCAGGTACTAAAAAAGAATTCTACAACATACACTTTGCCTTTATAATCAGTATTTGTTATTACCAAACTATCTTGATTGATAAATGAAAAATCAGGCATTTTACGCTTCTCATTTTCTATAACCAAATACGAAAGCTTGCCTTCTACAACCTTGTTCATTCTGGTATCTTCAACAACCTCTTTGTTATTTATTCTATCCACAATTTTTGGCACAGCGTAAATTCCAAAAACCAAAATGATAAAAGAAATCGCTATGTATGACTTGTTCTTCATTTTTTAATCCAGCTATCACGCTCTTTTCTGTTTTTCTTTAAGGCCATTCTATATTCTGCAACCAATACCTTTACATCATCTACCATTTTATTATGTATGGGCGCTACCGTTTCTGCTGAATACCCATAAAGCATTCCGTCTTGTTCATCTTCATCATTAGTTCTTCCTCTTAAATACATATCTTTATCAATAATAAAAGCATGTTCGGCATACCCATTGTCTGCAATGGTATAAGTAGTATTTAAACTTTCAAATATCTCTTTTAATTCTTCAACACTTCCAAATAAAAATTTAAAGTGCTTCATATCTGTTGCGAAGGCTATCTTATTTTTAAGTTCTTGTGCTTCTTTTTCTTTTCCTTTCGGAAGCAATACCAAAAACTGAAAATCATCAAACTCATAGAAACGTTTATAAATTTTCTGATTTAAATTGAGTGCATTGGTTTGAGATTGTTCTAAGTCATCTCCTAAAAAAGATAGAATTGATATTTTTTCTTTTAAAGAAACGTCGGTACCATCTTCAGAAATAAGATGTGATACATCACTTACTTCTTTATTTAGTACTGGGAGTTTAGCAAAGTTATTTGTGCCTGTAACCAAAAACAAATACAATGCTAACGGAAAGAAAAATATCGTAAAAAGTACCCAGAATTTTTTAGTTTTTAAAAAGTCAAGCATACATCGTCAAGCTAAAAAAAGCGGTATAAAACCGCTCTTAATTATTTTTTTATCCCCATTTTATATATGGAGCCATTTCATTATGTATATAATCTCCTTCTATTAATACTAAAGTTGTTAAATAGACAATTAAGAAAATACAGGTCCAAACAATGGCTCTTCGAAACCATTTTTTTTCATGCTTAAGATGCATAAAATACCAAGCAATTCCGTAGGCTTTTACCAATGTTAGTATTAAGAATATCCAGTTTAATAAACTTGTTCCTAAAAAATTCGTAAGATGTAATGACTCTGGTTTATAGATACCCAAAACAACTTCGATTACCGTTACAAGCGAAAGAAACCAAAATACTTTCCAGATTAATCCTACATGCGATTCGTGTGACTCGTTATGTGCCATATTATAATATCTTTTTTAAACTAAATAGAAGAATGTAAATACAAATACCCAAACTAAATCTACAAAGTGCCAGTACAGACCAACTTTTTCGACCATTTCATAATGTCCTCTTTTCTCGTAAGTACCGATAATAACATTAAAGAAAATAATAACATTAATTACAATACCTGAGAATACGTGAAAACCATGAAAACCTGTAATGAAAAAGAAAAAGTCGGCAAACAAAGTTTTTCCATATTCATTCACTTTAAGATTTGCTCCAGTAACCACACTTTTAGCTTTTGCTAATAATGCCTTACCTTCTTCTTTAGAAACAATTACTTTTTGTTTTTTATCTAAGTTTATTTTTTCAATTCGAACGCCAACATTTGGGTTTGAACTAAAACTTTCAACAACTTGATTTACTGAATAAGGAGCGATAGTAGGTGTCGTCATAAACCATACACCTTTGTTTCGTTCTAATTGTTGTGTTGGATTTTCACCATGTACAAACTCACTCAGTGCAATTTGCTTGCCCGTTTCATTGTTGACGAATTGAACAATCTTGCCATCATTTAATTCAACAGCTCCATACGAACCATTGATAAATGTTTTCCACTCCCAAGCTTGAGAGCCTACGAAAATCAAACCACCTATAATGGTAAGCAGCATATAGAAAGTGACCTTACCCTTTTTCATCTGATGACCAGCATCTACAGCGAGTACCATTGTTACTGAAGAAAAAATCAGTACAAAGGTCATAAATGCTACATAGATCATCGGAAAATTACCGTGCACAAAAGGGATATGGGTAAATACCTCATCAGCAATAGGCCAACTATCTATAAATTTAAAGCGCATCATACCGTACGCCACTAAGAATCCTGAAAATGTTAAGGCATCAGACATGATGAAAAACCACATCATCATCTTACCATAGCTAGCCCCAAAAGGTCTAGCACCACCACCTTGCCAAGATCCATCTTTTGAAGTATCAGCAGTAACAGTTGCTTCCATATAGTGTAGAATAATTTATTTAAGTTTGGTTACAGTCTAAAAAGACCACTTTTTTTCTAAAGAGCAAAAGTAAAAAACTTATACAGATAAACCAACGTTTAAAAATGTTTTTTCGTGTTTTAAGACAACTATTTTATCTCATGAAGTAGAAGAATATAAAGAGGAAAATCCACAGTATATCAACAAAATGCCAGAAGATAGCCCCTAAATCTAATCCCAAATAATTAGCAGCACTGTATCGTTGTTTAAAATGATTATAAATTACCACTAATAGCACTATAAGGCCAGCTAATACATGTAGTAAATGCGCAAATGATATTACCATCAATAAAGAAGAAGATACAACACTTTCTTTTCCAGCCATGTAGAATCCTGCCGATCGTAACTCATAAAATGCTTGAATTTGAAACCCCACAAAACCGATACCTAACAGCAAGGTTAGCAGTAGAAACAGTGATGTTTGTTGCCTATTAGCTTTTTTAATAGCTTTTTTTGCAAATATAAATGTCACACTACTCAATATAATAAGTAATGTACTTATAAATAGAGCTTGAGGCATTTCTATAGTTACCCAATCTTCACGTTTACTACTAATTACATAGGCACTTGTTAAACCCGCAAAGGTCATTACCATACTTACCATAGACACATACAGCATCTGTTTTGAAGTCTTTTCTTTGAGTTTAAAGTCCATTACTATAAAAATTTATCCACCACATAAATTACTTGCAAGAGCGTGATATATAATACACTGGCAAGCATTAGTTTTCGTGCAATTACGTCTGTCTGTAGTTTGTGCAATTTTATTGCAAAAAACAACATATACCCTCCTAAGAGCAATACGATTACTGCTGCTATGGGTGATAAATGCAAATTACCAGTAACCCCAAATGCAGGAAAGATGGATACAATCGTCATCCAAACAGTATATAACAAGATTTGCGTTGTCGCTTTGGTATTTTTTTCTCCTGTAGGCAACATATCAAATCCTGCTTTTTTATATTCATCATATCCTAGCCAACCAATCGCCCAAAAATGTGGAAATTGCCAAAAGAATTGGATCATAAATAACATACCAGGTTCAATTCCGAATTTACCAGTAGCCGCTACCCATCCTAACATAAATGGTATAGCACCTGGTATAGCACCCACAAATACTGACAAAGGAGTTTCTAATTTTAAGGGCGTATAAACACAGGCATATAAAAAAATAGATATCGCCCCAAACATTGCTGTTTTAGGGTTGATGTTATACAGAATAACAATTCCGGCTAACGTAAGAATAATACCTATAGTCATGGCAACATTTACAGACATTCTATTAGCAGGTAAAGGTCTGTTTTGTGTACGTTTCATCAATTTATCGGTATCTTTTTCGATAATCTGATTAAACGTATTTGAAGCTCCCACCATGCAGTAGCCACCGATAGCCAACATCGCTAATGTGTAATAATTTATAGACTCTGCAGCTAATAAATATCCTGCAATTGAAGAAAATACTACGCTAATAGACAAGCCAAATTTTGTTAGTTGCTTTAAGTCGTCAAAAACAGAAACTAATGAAGTGTTTTTTGTTGAAGAGTACGTAGTTTGCATGTGCTTTTCGAAATCGGGTGCAAATATACCTAATATTTAATGATTAATTGTGTTAAAAATAAGTCATTACAATGTAAGCTGAGAAAATTTTTAAAAAAGACTTTGTGTTTGTTAGAAATATATTAAATTTGCCCTCGCATTTGAAACAATGCATGTTCATTTAAAGTTTTATGCGAAAGTAGCTCAGTTGGTAGAGCATCACCTTGCCAAGGTGGGGGTCGCGGGTTCAAATCCCGTCTTTCGCTCTGTACAAAACCATATTTGCTGAAGTGGTGGAATTGGTAGACACGTTGGACTTAAAATCCAATGAACAGTAATGTTCGTGCGGGTTCAAGTCCCGCCTTCAGTACTTGAAAGCTCCTAATAAATTCGTTAGGAGCTTTTTTTCGTTTTTAAGAACCTTTAAAAAAATTAAGTAATTCTATATACTTATCTGGCGCTACTGCTTTATATCCAGTGGTACCTAATAAGTTTCCCAGCTTATCTAGAACTGCAACTAAAGGTATAATTCGTTCTCGATTGTATGCATCTATAAGCTTGTTATTTTTCTCTATTTGTTCTAGAGATAATTTATTCTCTTTCCTTTTAGGAAAATCTGCTTCTAACATCACATAATGATTTTTTGCATAATCAATGAATTCTTGATTCGACCATATCTCATTCTTCAACCGAACACAGGTACCGTTCCAATCAGAGCCCTTGAAAACTAAGATGATTTTTTATCTCCTTTTTGTGCTATTGATTTTGCCTTGTCAAAATCTGTATACCATTGCTGCGCACTAACAGCGATACATAAAAAAAATAGCAGACTAAATACTAAAAAGACTTGTTTCGATATTTTCCTCATGGCATTATAATTTAAATAATGACCAAAGTAAAAAAGGAGTCTAAAGAAAATTTAAAGATTTTTAAAAAATAAAACACAATTAACTAATGAATAACGACTTAACATCCTTCCAAAAATCAACATAAGATTTTGTTACCACATTTGCATCTTTAATAATAATAGGTACTTTAAGAGCAAGTGGTGCAAAAGCCATTGCCATTCTATGATCGTTATAAGTTTGAATGGTCACATTTTTATTGATAATCTTATTTCGTTTTAAATGCAAACTCTTATCAGTAATGCCAATTTCAGCACCTAACTTCTGTAGCTCTACCTGTAAAGCCACTAAACGATCTGTCTCTTTTATTTTTAGTGTATGCAGTCCTGTTAAATCACAATTAAGCCCTAAGCCAAAACAGGTAACCGCAATTGTCTGAGCAATATCTGGCGCATGTACCAAGTCTAATTTTATAGATTCTGATTGTGAAACTTTTTCTTTTTTTAACGTAATTGAATCACTATGAAATATAGTTTTTACACCAAATTTTTTATAAATATCAACTAAACAAGAATCACCTTGCAAACTATCTTCTTTATAAGCAGTTAAAATTACCTCAGTATCAACTTCACTCAATGCTATCAAGCTATAGTAATACGAAGCCGAACTCCAATCAGATTCGACAACAATTGTTTTATCTTCAATCTCTTTTTTAGAAAATATTGTAATGATATTACCAATCCATGCGTACTTTATTCCTAATTGACTTAACAACGTTAAGGTCATCTCAAGGTAAGGTCTCGAGGTGACTTCGCCAACCAATTCAATAGCTAAACCCTTTTCTAAACTTGGGGCTACGAGTAGTAACGCCGATATATATTGACTACTTACATTGCCATCAATGGCAACGTTGCCTTTGTTAAGGTTTGTACCTTTTATTTTAATGGGTGGATATCCTTCTTTATTCAAATACGTTATATCTGCACCAAGATCTATGAGTGCATCTACTAAAATCTTTATTGGACGCTGTTGCATACGCTGAGAACCTGTTAACACCACTTCTTTGTCTTTTCGTGTTGCAAAGTAAGCAGTTAAAAAACGCATAGCCGTACCCGCATGATGTACATCAGCTAGATTATTAGCACCACGCAATATTTGTTGCATAGTACGTGTATCATCAGAATTTGATAAATTTTCTATAGATAGATTTTCGTAAAGCTGATTAAGAATAAGTAGTCTATTCGATTCACTTTTCGAGCCAGAAATTTTAACATTTTTTTTAACTATCTGTTTATCAGAGTAATTTAGGTGTAGATTCATTAAAATACAGTTAATGAATTAATTTTTATTAGTACATTTATATCTTACATTTCAACTAACTTAATCATGAAAAAAATTTCTTTCCTCATTGTTAGCATACTACTACTAACAAGCTTTAGTGTTGAAGCTCAAAAATACAAAAGAAAAAGACAGCAAAACACAACAAAATTTGATCAAAAATTTTACGATGCCTTAGAATGGCGAAATATTGGTCCGTTTAGAGGGGGGCGTAGTGCGGCTGTGACTGGCGTGTCGGGAAAACCCAATCTATTTTACATGGGAGCCACTGGAGGTGGTGTCTGGAAAACTATCGATGCTGGAAATACTTGGCAAAACATTTCTGATGGATTTTTCGGAGGTTCAGTAGGTGCCGTTGCCGTAAGTGAATGGGATACTAATGTTATCTATGCGGGTATGGGTGAAGTTACTGTACGTGGTAATGTTTCATCAGGTGATGGTATTTGGAAATCGGTAGATGCAGGAAAGACATGGCAACATATGGGGCTCAAAAATTCAAGACATATCCCAAGAATTAGAATACATCCTAAAAATTCCGATATTGTGTATGCTGCTGTACTTGGCGACCTATACAAATCATCCACAGAAAGAGGTGTTTATAAATCTATTGACGGTGGCAAGAATTGGAAACGTGTTTTATTTTCAAGTGCTGATGCCGGTGCTGTTGATTTAGTGATAGATCCTAATAATGCACGCATACTTTATGCTTCTACTTGGGACATAAGAAGAACGCCTTATAGTCTTTCTAGTGGTGGTGAAGGCTCTGCATTATGGAAAAGTATTGATGGAGGAGATACTTGGAAAAACATTTCAAGTAATGAAGGACTCCCAAAAGGGCTTTGGGGAATTAGTGGTGTGACTGTTTCTCCTGTAAATTCAGATCACGTTTGGGTACTCGTAGAGAATAAAGAGGGTGGTGTCTATAAATCTACAGATGCGGGAAAAACATGGAAACTCATTAATAGTGAGCGTAAATTACGACAACGAGCATGGTATTACACAAGAATTTATGCCGACACGCAAGACGAGAATATTGTTTATGTGATGAATGTACAATATCACAAATCTACCGATGGCGGTAAAACATACAAAACCTTTAATGCACCACACGGTGATCATCATGATCTTTGGATCGCCCCCGAAGATAATCAACGCATGGTTATTGCTGATGATGGTGGTGCACAAGTAAGTTTTGATGCTGGTGAAAATTGGACCACCTATCACAATCAACCCACATCTCAATTTTATAGAGTAACTACAGATAATAGCTTTCCGTATAGAATTTATGGAGCACAACAAGATAATTCAACCGTACGAATTGCACATCGAACTGATGGAAGGTATATCACCGATAAAGATTGGGAAGCTACCGCAGGTGGTGAAAGTGCCCATATTGCTGTCGATCCAACTGATAATGATATTGTCTATGGTGGTAGCTATGGTGGATTTTTAACACGTGTAGATCATAAAACTAAAGAAGTTAGAGCTATTAATGTTTGGCCAGATGACCCAATGGGGCATGGTGCCGAAGATTTTAAATATCGTTTCCAATGGAATTTCCCAATATTTTTCTCACCTCATAATTCGAAAAAATTATATGCAGCCTCCAACCATTTGCATATTACAACCAATGAAGGACAGTCTTGGGAAATTATAAGCCCTGATCTTACAAGAAATGATCCAAAAACATTAGGTCCTTCGGGCGGTCCTATTACAAAAGACAATACGGGTGTTGAATATTATGCTACTATTTTTGCTGCTGTTGAGTCGCCACAAGAAGAAGGCCTGATTTGGACAGGTTCTGATGATGGATTAGTACATATCTCTAAAAATGGTGGTAACGATTGGCAAAATGTAACTCCTACCAATATGCCAGAGTGGATGATGATCAATTGTATCGAAATCGACCCTTTTACTAAAGGAGGAGCCTATATCGTAGGAACCAAATATAAAACGGGAGATTACAAACCCTACATCTACAAAACTACCGACTACGGAAAGACTTGGAGGAAAATAACCAATGGCATTGGCAATGAAGATTTTACAAGAGCATTACGTGCAGATCCGAAACGTAAAGGATTACTCTATGCAGGCACCGAAAGAGGTATGTATATTAGTTTTGATGATGGAACGAGTTGGCAGAATTTTCAAATGAATTTACCCATGGTTCCCATTACCGATCTCGCTGTGAAAAATGATAATCTTATTGCCGCAACACAAGGGCGTTCTTTTTGGTTAATAGACGATCTTACGCCGTTACATCAATTAAACACCAACCTTATAAATGAAGACTTCTTTTTATATAAACCTATGAATAGTTATCGGTTAGGTGGGGGTAATGGTGCCAAATCTAAAACGAATGGGCAAAATCACCCAGGTGGTGTACTTGTTAATTTTTATTTGAAAGATACCGCCAAAGCGGATACTGTTTCGTTGGCATTTTATGATAACTCTAAACAATTAATAAAGCGTTTTTCAACCCATCCTGATAAGGATAAAAAAGAAGAAAAATTAAACGTTAAAAAAGGAAGCAATCAGTTTCAATGGAATATGATGTATCAAGGTGCCGAACGCGTAAAAGGTATGATCTTATGGTGGGCATCGTTAAATGGCCCCAGAGCTTTACCTGGTAATTACACGGTAAAACTCGGTAAAAATGGCACTACAAAGTCACAAGATTTTACGATTTTAAAAGATCCTAGAACAAAAGCTACTGATGCCGATGCTAAAGCACAATTTGATTTTATTGTCGAAGTAAGAGATAAGCTTACCGAAATTCATAAGGCACTAAAAAACGTAAAGAAGGTAAAAGATCAGGTAGCAAACTTAAAAAAATCGATCTCTGATAAAAAAAAGCACAAAGATTTATTAGAAATGGCATCAAAAGTATCTAAAGATGTTTCTGATATCGAAAAGAAATTATATCAAACGAAAAACAGAAGTAATCAAGATCCGTTGAATTTTCCTATTCGATTGAATAATAAGTTAGGGCATTTAAATTCGCTAACGTCTATAGGTAATTATCGTCCTACAGATCAAGCAGTAGCATTTAAAAATGAAATTGTAAAAGAAATAGATAAGGAGCTTACTGCACTGTATAAAATATTTACTACTGACGTAAAAACACTGAATGAGAAAGTAAAAGAAAGTAATATTGATCTCATTCAGTTAAATAAATAATAAAATGAAAGAACCATTTACTAATATACATCTGAGATTAAAAGTTCTTATTATGTTATTGCTTTTTTGCTCTGTACATATTAGCATTGCGCAAGAAACGCTACCAAAAGTTAGAGTGTATCAAACTTTTGAGGCTTTTGAAAACGATATTATAAAAAATCCTGATAAAGCAAGGGTTATCAATTTTTGGGCGACTTGGTGTAAACCATGTGTTGAAGAATTACCTTTTTTTATGGAATGGCAAAACTCATCTAAAAGTAAAGGTATAGAATTAGTATTGGTAAGTCTTGATAGAGAAAAAGATCTTGAAAAGCGAGTGATTCCTTTTTTAAAAAAAAGAAATATAAAAGCGAATCATATTTTATTGGCAGATGGTAAAGCTTCAAAATGGATTGATAAAGTGGATCCTAGTTGGAGTGGTGCCATTCCTGCTACCTTATTTTTAAAAGGAAATAAAAAACGTTTTGCCGAAAAAGAATATAGCTCGGCAAAAGAATTAAGTGATGAAATCTCAACTTTTTTTAAATAAATAAAACTAAATAGTATGCGTTATGTAATGTTATTTTTGATGCTATCAACTAGTATAGTGATGGCTCAATCTAAGTATAAAGGTTCTGCTGCAACATCTGGAGGTTATAAAGTAGGCGATCTAGCAACAGATTTTTCTCTGAAAAATATCGATGGTAACATGGTCTCGTTGGCCAATTATAAAGATGCGAAAGGATTCGTAGTAATCTTTACCTGTAATCACTGCCCGTATTCAGTGATGTATGAAGATAGGATTATTGCTTTAGATAAAAAGTATAAAGAAATGGGCTATCCAGTGATCGCTATTAATCCTAATGATCCTAAAATTTATCCTGGTGATAGTTTCGATAAAATGATTGTGAGAGCTAAAGAAAAAGGATTTACTTTCCCTTATTTATACGATGACGGACAAAAAATATTTCCTCAATATGGTGCTACTAAAACACCTCATGTGTATCTATTAGATAAAGATAGAGTAGTAAAATATATAGGTGCTATTGATGACAATTCTCGTGACGCAGATGCCGTTGAAGAAAGATTTTTAGAAAACGCCATCAATGCGTTGGCCGAGGGTAAGCCTATAGAAAAAAAGGTAACAAAAGCTATAGGGTGCTCTATTCGAGTATTGTAAATTATTACTAAAAATAAATCCCGGTACAAATGTTAGTCATTGCACCGGGATTTTCTATAGAATCTATCCCCTTATTTCTAAAATACAGTTAAGAATCTGTACCAAAGCATTGCTCTTCGAGCGCTATAAATTCGTCATCATTATTTATCTGCTTTATTGTGCCATCGTTTAACTTTACATTTAAAGGATAACCAATATCAAAATATTCTTCAGCTCCTAAGGCATCTAAAAAGTTATCAAACTCATCATCACTATTAACTACTACTGTAGTCCCATCTTCTTTGATTAATGTTAATGGATATTCTATTGTAAAGCAATCTTCGATATCAACATCTTCATCGAAACAAGTATCAAAAGCTTCGTCAAACTCATCATCTGAATTGATAACTCTTTCTGAATTGTCTTGTAATACTATTGTAATAGGATAATTAATTTGAGGCTCTTCACCTTCACCAAGATTTTCAAAATAGTCGTTTAATTCTTCTTCAGACTTTATAGTTATATTTCTATTTGAAGAACCTACTGTAATAGGAAATTTGATACTAAAACACTCAAAATCTCCATCATCGAATCCGTCAAAATCTTCAAAATCGTAGCACTTGCTATATACTTCATCAAACTCTTCATCATTAGTAATTGTTCGTTGACTTCCGTCTTCGGCAAGTGTTATGGTGATAGGATATACAAATGTAGGTTCAGCATCTTCTGGTAAAGTATCGTAGAAATTATGCAACTCTTCCTCACTATTTACGGTGGTATTATTACCATTACCATCTGTAACAGTTAACGGAAAATTGAGTTCAAAACATTCAGTTTCATCAAAGCATTTATTGTACGCATCATCTAAAGCTTCTACAGTTGCTATTGCTTGTTCTTCATTATCATCAAATTTAATTGTAATAGGATACACAAAATCAGGCGTTGCATCTTCGGGCAGTGTATCGTAAAAATCAAAAAGTTCTTCTTCGTTATTTACATTAGTAGTATTGCCACTACCGTCTGTAACAGTTAATGGAAACACAAATTCAAAGCAGTCAAAATCTGCTATACATTCTGAAGCAAAATCTTCATCTTCGGTAGTACTTTTAGATACCACCGACTTTGCAACCTGTTTAACACGTTGCTTTTTACTGGTTGCTGATGGGTTTGAAGTAGAACTATTATCATTATTACATCCAGTTAAAGTAAGTAAGCTTATAACACATAACAATGTAAAGCCATAAAAAAGTCTTTTTCTCATAATTAAAATTTTAGTTATG
>NZ_JBWQOJ010000039.1:0-29505 GCF_056591795.1 Maritimimonas sp. 2210JD6-3
AAAATAAGTCGCAGTTATAATACCAAGAAAAAGAAAGCCATTACAGCGATACAGCAACTTACCGATAATAGAAAAGGAAAGATTAAGCCCATACATATGATGATTTTTCGGAAAAGTCACCTTAATATTTTTATAAACCATATTAATAAACAAGCACAAGTGTTTACAGATTTATGGCGAAGGGACTGAGACCTATTGCCAAGGTTTATAACATTACTCAAATTGAAAGTACAAAAGGCTTAACTAACTTCAAAAAGCTATCTACACTATATCATAGATTAAATAAAATCATAGATTAGAATACCCTATTGTTGGATAGACGACTTTAATGCTAATCGATACTACAATGAGTTTTGCTTTAGAATTAGTGCTCGCAAAGTAAAAACTCAATATTTAATAATTTAATCACTAAAATGAATGAAAATAATAAAATTTATCAAACAAAATTATAAGTAATTAACTACTACTAAGCTCTATAATTCTTTAAAAGATATACAGTTAAAACCAATTATGCACTTCTTTTTCTCTTTATAAGAATATTATATAAAGCTTTAAAAAAGAATCTAGTATCAGTAAAATAAGGATCTTTAACTTTTTCTTTTAAATACTCTTTTTCTGCTTCTAAAACACTATTAACAGAACTTTTTCTATTCAAGGATACATAAGGAGGTATGCAACCAGGCTTTTGAGTTAACCTGAGCTTTTGAATTTCAATTGGAATGCTATTTTTAAAATATGAATAAGATACAGGTCTTATGCCTACTAGCTTCATTTCTCCTTTTAACACATTAAATAACTGAGGTAATTCATCTATCCAATATTTTCTTAAAAGTTTAGCCCATGGCACAACTCTAAAATCATTTGCTAATTTTCCTGTTTCAGAATATCCATTTTGTTCTAGAACATAATCTTGTAAATATTCAGAATAAGGGTGCATAGTTCTAAGTTTGTAAACACCAATTATTTTACCATTCTTACCTACCCTATTCATTTTAAATAAAGGTCCATAACTTGGGTTCATGTTATAATCAGGTTCTTTAACTTTTTTTGCTACAAAAAAATGAATATTATCAATAACCTTTACATCTATTATCTTAAAGCCACATGAAACCAACCTACCCAATGATTCTGCCTTAGATAAAAGGCGGTCTTGACCTTTTGAAAGACTGAAATAAATTTTATTCAAATATGGTAATTTAGGCAAAACTCTTTTAAATAAGAATATTGAAGCTGAATGCAAATTATTGATATAAGTATTAGAACTGAAACGTCTTTTATTCATTGCTGATTTAAAAGTTTCGAAACTACCAAATATTAACCCGTTTTTTGGTATTTGGTTATTTATCTCTTCTAAATACTTATTAATTCTTTTAAAACTATTCATCTTACTCAACATAATAACATTTCTTATGTTATTAAAATTGCTATAATTTGAAAGTTTTTCGCCAACTGGAATAACAAAATTATTGCTTGAGCGAAAATTAACATATTTTGAATAAAAATTATAGACTTCTAAACCTGCAGTTTCTAAAATTATGGTTTTAGCTGTAGATTCAAATTTCACATCAGCATTGCAACGCTCAGAATAATAATTATAAGCATTTATAAAATCTTCTTTCCATTCTTCATATGTCTTAACTGAAATTTTCTCTCTTTTACATATTTTTTTAATAGGCATATTACCTACCAAACCATCAACAACAATTCTTATTCTATCAATAGATGAAAAATCATTTATATTTTTTAATTCTGGTTTTAAAATACGATTTTCAACTAATCTTGGGATAGAATAAATCGCTCTATTCTCCTTCACAAGAACTGAATCTGAAGTAGCGCAATTTTCGTTTGAAGTTTTATTGATTTCAGAAATTAAACTTTCTAATTCGAAGTTATCATTTACTAATTCTTTTATCATAGCACACAATATAGATTTAACTTAATATTTAAATATTAAATTAGAAAACCCATAAGTAAGCGATAAAATTTGAAATCTTTTTAACTACAAAGATGAAAATATTTCAAAATGGGGCATACAAGGGGATTTCTTTTTATAGCTTTACAAATGTACATCTTTTTACGAAATAAACAATATTCTATTCTAAATAAATAAACTTATTACATTATTTAGACAACAAACGGTCAAAAATATTTAATGAATGTTAAGTATTATTTAAGAGCAAATAAATAACCTCTACCCAAGGATGCGAGGTATTAAATGGGAATTCTCTTTCTATTTCGACGCAAACGTCGGGGAATTAAACCCAATTGGGCTATTGCCCTACGATTAAAAATATTCAAGGTTAATTTAAAAAACTATAGCTAATAAAAAATAATTCTCTCATATTTACACAATAACCTTTCGAGCATTACATTCATTTATATTACCAAAAAAATGTAAAATTATCACGATATAATAATACGTAAAACTTCAAATGCTTCAGCAAAATTATTCTCAAATTGAGTACCCCTCGTTTTAGCTAAACCTCGTATAAAGTGCTTATCTAAATATGATCTATGTTCTTGTGTTTTATAACATTTTAATGCTTCAATTTTTTTAGCAATATGCCTTTCTTCTAATTTAATAAAACTTCTGGTTTCAAATACAATATTATTCCATGGAAGTTCATATCCCAGAATCGAAATTTTCTTAAAAACTCGTAAACCTTCTGAAGCAATTACCTGATGATCTTGATGAATATCATTTGGTGATGGAACAAAAACAAGGTCAGGTTCTATCTCATTTCTTAAGGATAGAATTTGTTCTAAGATTAACTGTCTATTAGCCGGAAAGTATCTTACCTTATTTTTGAAGATATAGCGATTTTCTGATTTTACCCCTAAAACATCCATTGCATCGTTAAATTCATAAACCAACTCGTCTTTTCTAAACCCTTTCGGAACTGAATCTTCGGCAATAGAAAATGAAGCAATGAAAACTTCTTTACCCTGTTCAATGAACTTTGCGATACTTCCTCCCATACCCAATTCTCCATCGTCTGTATGAGGAGCTAAAATTAATATTCTGTTATACATTCTTTTTAATTTATTAATGATTTAACAACCTTTAAGGTGTATTGAGTCAGATCAACACTATTTTGAATATAGTTTTCTGAGTTATTTTTAAATTTAATTTTTTCTGATTCTAAATTGTTAACCAAATCTTTGATATGTACGATTACTTTATCATTCATTTTTTCGAAGTGATATTTCAAACCCAATTTAGAAAACTTCTCATGTACCTTTATCCCTGGATAACCTATCAAAATATTAGGAATTCCTAAATAAGCAGCCTCGTTTGTCATAGCACCACTTTCACCAATTACCAAATCACAACTCGCTATAAAATCATGTATCTCATGAGGATTAATTTTGAGCTTAAATTTTTCTAAATTCTCTTTTAAAGGCTTTTCTGAAGATATAAAAACATGCCCTTTATTATCTAAAAAATTTATAAGCCACTCTAAGTCTTTATCGCTAATATTATCTAATTTTAAATCATGTGTAGCATTTAGAGATACCAATCGAAGCAAGAAAATACTTTCTTTTTGTGCGATTCCAAATTTTTGCTTAAAGTCAATTTTCTTTTTATAATAGTTTGGATGAAGATAAAAACTTTGGTGAAATCCTTCATAGCACACTTGTTTTTTACCGAATTTCTCTGGCAAAGCATTAGGAGTAAATATCATCTTAGTAAAAGGTTTATACAATCTTATTTGTTCCATATTGCCCGTATCTTCAAAGGTGATGTGTGGCTTTCTTAATATAAAGCTTGCATGAGCCGCATACATAGACCCCGCACTTATAAAAATATCAGGCTTAAATTTCAGGCCAATTTTCGTTAATTGTATATCAAATTTAACCAATCCGAAAACCTTACCAACCAAAGAGCCAAAATGTTTTCCTAGAGATATAAAATCAAAACCATTTGCTTTTAATAATTCTTTCTCAAACTCTCTCTCGCGACAGGTAAATAGCACCTTATTATTCTCCTTTAGTAATTCAATAGCAAGGTTTTTAAAATAATGTATATGAGCAGGGTGACCTATATCAATTAAAACTTTCATTTATAAATTATTGTTTACTGATTTTATTTCTTAGTTATAATGATACCAAAATCTATATAACTAATTTAATTATCTACTTTAATTTGCTTACAAAAAAATATTTTTTAACTACGTTTTTAATATTTTGAAAAACTAATTCTTTACTCCATAAATACAAACTATCATTCCATCGTTGAGGGTGAAAAGTAAACATAATTTGCTGTGGTAATTTCCCAGCATTAGCGTCACTAATAATATCATCTGTTTTTCCAAAAGAGATATCAAAACCAGATCTTACTTTATCTCTTACACTTACTTTGTTGCCGTCCCATTTTCGTCCTGTATCTGTTAAATAAAAAACCTGTGAGAAGTCTATATCAAAATATGGCTCACCTATAATGTCAAACTCACTATAATTATAATTTTTCCACAAATCTTTAGAGTCATATTTAGACATTGGACTACCATGCATACATATGGTTGAGACAGTTGTTAATTTTCTCAGTTTTGATAGATTGCTCTTAAAATCATCAATACCTCTTTCAACATTTCCATTGCAAGTAGTCAAGTTCTCATAATGATAGCCTATTTCATGTCCCAACCTTGAAATTTCCTTAATTATAGAAGCATCCCAACTTTCTGGCACTGCTCTAAAGTAGTAAACACCTTTTACACCCCTATCTGACTGTATTTGAGCAAATTTCAGAGAGTTTTTTGGAAGTAAATCAACATCATGTCTTAAAATTACAGTCTTTGGTGATGGTTTTATTAAAAATTCTCTAAAAGTTTGAAAATCATAACCTTGCTGTATTACAGCATCTAATAATTGTGTATATTTTTTTACTGTAAAGTCCATATTGTCAAAAATAATTAGGATTAAAAATCAATGCTTTATGTATTCTTTTTTATTAAAGTAATCACCTTTTTTCCTATTTTATATAAGAAAGAGTTTGCAATAAATAGAAATCTTCCATGCTCAACTTGTTCTCCTCCAAATCTCGATTTAAAATCTCTAACTCCATACGCTTCATCGGGTTTACCCGCTCCCATAAAATCAAATAATTTATAGCCATTTACTGATGCATATTCTATTCCTGCCCAAGTTGCTAGTGTACTAGGATAAATTTTTCGATATTCTCTATCTAGACCACACACAAACCATTCGTAAACAGCTCTGTCTTTTAAAACAACGAATAATCCTCCACCAACCACTTTCTCATTGTATCTAATTAATAAAAACTTGCCGATTTCTTGATTATAGATATTTAGGAAAAAATCAAGATCTGGTAATGGTGTTTTAACCTTGGTCTTATATAAATGATAAAGTACCTCATAATATTCACGAACATCTTTCGTGTTTTGGGCTTCAAAAATTTGAGCACCTTCTCTTAAACCTCTCTTAATGTTTCTTATTGTGCTTTTACTCATTCTTTTATTAATCTCATCGATATTCGAAGAACATACTAAGTGAAAGTTTAAATGAGCATTATATTGAAACCCTAATTTTTCAAAAACAGCACTGTAATTATCATAGTTATTGAAATTTCTTATTTCAATATAAATCACCTTCTTTTTAAGTTCTTTGATCAAATTAGATAGTAATAGCACTATTTCGTCAGTAGTAATGTCATTAGAAAAAACAGGTCCTCCATAGACGATAGCTCTTCTTGAAAAGAAAGACTTGATCCCTTTTTCTTTATGAATTACTGCAGAAACAACTGCTACGACCTTTAAATCTCTTTTAACTATAATTGTTTCTGTAGGATAGGCACAAGAATTAAAGAAATTAATCGCTTTAGGCGTTTGAAAAAAATTTAAATTACTAAAATTAAAAATTTCATTTAAGGGTGATTCTTCAATAACACCTGATATATTTATGACCTCATTTGTTTGATTTACTTTCATTGACTTCTGGTATGCAGTATATTAAATTTATTAAAATAATTAGGAACAATAAACATATTTACTACTTTATTAACTTATTGTAAATTTTTATTATTTCTTCGGCAACAGTTTCAGCATCAAGATGTTTTATATCTTCCCTTCCATTAGTTCGCTTATCAAATGATAATGCAGTCTCAATTTTCTCAACAGCATCATTAACATCAAAATCTATTAAATAGCAACCGTCTGTATTCTTTATGACCTCTTTTACATCACCAACATCAGTTGCTACCACTGGTATATTACAAGCCATGGCTTCTTTTATTACATTGGGAGACCCTTCATTGAATGATGATAAAATAAACGCATCACATGCATTTAAATAAACAGGTATATCTTTATGATCAATAGGGTATGGACTAAGAAGCATAAAATTTTTACTTGTAATTTTTTCTGATGCTTTTTTTACTAAATCAAAATTTTTCACCGCAAGGGTTTCGCTAGCCAAGAACAAAAGCACTTTTTTATCCTCATCTATACGTAATATTTTTCGACACTGTTCTTTTGGCATGGGCTTAAACATCTTAAAGTCAACACCATTGGCAATTATACTACACTTCTCTTTTTTATTTACTTTTTCAAGAATGCTTTGAGATTTTACAATAATTGCCTTTGGTTTTATCAAAGAGAGCCTAGTCAAAAAAGTTAATACATAACTTTTTAATTCTCTTTTTCCTGATAAACTATACGTACCGTTTATATCAGAACCCATAATCGATAGTACTATTGGCTTCTTTACATTTGCTATAGTACATAGAAGACCAATTAAACCATAATGAGCGTGAATTATATCATAATTTTTAGCTTCTTGTCTTAATGATTTAATATTGTTAATATACCCATGAATTCCCTTACCAATAACTGGAAAATAATCAAGTTGTATTCCTTTCTTTTTAAGAGATTCTCCTTGATTTTTCACTAGAGTTGAAATTCCAGACTTTGTATTACCGCTGCTTACAAATAGTACTTTCATGTAATATTCTGATTTAACATAATCATTGCCCAAATGAAATTGCCATTATCTTCTAACTTTTGTTTATTTCTGCTAACGATTTCATTTACGGTGTCTTTTTCGAGTATTTCTTTAACATTTGCCAGATTTGAGTAAATCGTTTTTTCAAAGGAATCTTCGCTAAACCAATCTCTTAGAGGAATACCAAATCCTTTTTTAGGTGCATTTAATATACTATCAGGTAGTTCCTTGCCAATTGAGTTACGTAAAACACTTTTTCTTTCCCAGCCTTGCATTTTTACTTTTTTATCGACATGTATCATAAACTCAATCAATCTGTGATCTAAAAACGGTACACGAGTTTCTAATGAATAGGCCATACTCATTCTATCAACTTTGACTAAATAATCATTTGGAAGTCCTAATTTAAAGTTTAGATACATCATTTTATAAAACTCGTCTCTATAGGTACATTTAGACATCACTTCAGAAAAATATTCTTCAACAGGGTAAATGTTCTTTACTCCCGATGTCAGTTTTTTTATGGTATCATAATCTGTATAGGTGCCCTTTTTAATCATTCTTTCGTTAAAGGGCATCGTTGATGTTTGAAATATGTCTTGAACTTTATTTAATTTGAGACGCATTTTCCCTGAAAAAGGAGCTTTCAAGAAGTTGATCATACTGGGTGCCGTTCGCTGAAATAATGAAGGAAATTTCTGATACATTTGGGCAATTTTAATACCAGCATATGAATTGTACCCTGAAAGAACTTCATCACCACCATCGCCTGTTAACACCATTTTTACCTTTTGAGCAGCAAATTTTGATACATATCCGGTAGGAATAGCTGAAGAGTCTCCAAAGGGTTCATCGTAATGAAATGTAACTCGTTTTACAATTTCATCAAAGTCATCTGGATCAACTGTATTTATATGATGTGTTGCCTTAAATTTATTCGCAACTTCGAGTGCCAATTTACTTTCATCAAATTCTCTTTCGGGAAAACCTATAGTAAAAGTATTTACGGGAAAACTCGAAATTCTTGACATTGCAGCAACTACTGAAGAGGAATCGAGACCTCCACTTAAAAAAGCACCATAAGGCACGTCAGATCTCATTCTTATTTTGATGGCATCTCTAAATATTGAATCAAATTGTTCATAAACATCCTGTTTGTTTGTATTCATATTAGATTCATCAATCTCAGGTAAATCCCAATATTTATACTCTTGTGCTTTGCCATTCTTTACTATAATAAAATGACCTGCCTTTAGTTTGAATATATTTTTATAGAAAGTGTGAGGTTCTGGAATATTTGTTGAAACTAGATAAATTTCGAGTAAACTAAAGTCGGGAGTTTTAGGAACACCATAACAGAACAGTGACTTTATTTCAGAACCAAAAACAAACGTATTTTCAAAAGTTGTATAATGTAGTGGCTTTTCACCTATTCTATCTCTTGACAAAAATAATTCTTGTTTTGACTCGTCCCAAAGAGCAAATGCCCACATACCATTAAACTTATTTTGACAATCATGACCCCAAGCTCTATATGCCTTAATAATTACTTCTGTATCAGAATTTGTGCGGAATTGAAAGCCTTCTTTTTTTAATTCCTCTCTTAATTCAATATAATTGTAAATCTCTCCATTAAAAACCAATACTATTTTACCATCTTCACTATACATAGGTTGATCACCCGTATCTAAATCAATAATTGATAGTCTTCTATGACCGAGTCCAATATTTTTATTTATAAAAAATCCTTCACCATCAGGCCCTCTATGCTCGATTATATCAGTCATTCTTTTAAGTCTGTCTTTATCGATTGGCCTGTCTTTATCAAAAGAAAAAATACCAGTTATACCACACATAAAATAATGTATTTATATATTAAAAGTCTAAAAAAAGTAGTTATTAAAAACTAAACTCAACTTTTAAACTTTTTATTTTAAAATTAAATTATACTCGTTCATAAATCTAGAAATCATTTTTTCCATGTTAAATTCTTTAACTACCCGCTCCTTTGCTTTATTACCAAATTCTTCTCGCTTATTTTTATCTTCTAAAAGCGTAATTATTCGATTTGTCAATTGATCTACTGCTTTTAAAGGAATTAAAAAGCCCGAAATATTATTTAATATGAGTTCGCTTGTACCTCCTCCAAAAACCGCAATAGTAGGTTTTTCTAACGCACAAAACTCTAATAACGTATTTGAAATCCCTTCTCCGTGAACAGGACTTGACATTAAAACACCTATATCACAAATATTCATAATCCTTTCAACATTTGACTGCTTTCCTAAAAAAAGGACTTTACTTTTATTCTTATTATTCACCATTGCTCTGTACATGGTATCGTTTCCTGAACCAATACATAAGAAAGTAACATCATACTCTTTTGAAAGCACATTATTTGCAGCCTTGATATAAGATTCATAGTCTTTCAAATGTGAAAAAGATGCAACCATACCAATAACATACTTGGTTGTAATATCAAATTCTTTTCTTACTTCTTTAGGGTCTTTTAAATTGGCTACTCTTTCAAAATTAAACCCATTATAAATAACTTCGCTTTTATTTTTAGGAGCGCTATAGGCACTTAAGCCTGCATAGGTATTCGATATAATCTTATCAGAAAATTTAAAAGTGAGTTTATGCCCAAGTAAAGAATTACCAACCTTAGGCGGAGCATCGGTAACTTGATTGTTTATCATAGGTATGCCTAATAACACTTTTGCGGGGATTGCGTATATAGCAGCCATATTTCCCCAAACATTAATAATATCAGGGTTAAATTTTCTTGCTATTTTATAGAATTTGAGAAACACTCTAGGATCTTTTTTAAGCTTTCTACGTGGTGTAAAATGAATTTTAATGGGAAGATCTAATATCTCTTTGTAATGAATATCTGTTTTTGTTAAAACAAGTTCTATTTGAACATCTTTGTTAGTTGATAAACCTTTTATCAACTCAACTAATCTTCGTTCTTTCCCTCCAGACTGTAAACTTTCAATAAAAAAAAGTACTTTCATTAATTTGCTTTTTGCTTACGTATTTTTAATATTAAGAACGATGGAATAAGTAGTATAAGAGCTATGATTTTATCTGTTGTCTCATTAAGCTCTTTTAAAACAGTCATTGGTCTTTTACCAGCTCTAAAAGAAGACGTCCAAACACCGATATAGCTTTTTATTATATCTTTTGAATTTAGCATTTTGCGTATTTTGGGCAATATTGTATTGACCCACCAAATGGCGTAGTAATTCTCAACTTTGAGCGTGCCAATTGATTTATTCTTTACCTTCATTAATTGATTTCCTGCGTCTTGATAGTAAATTCTTAATGGCACATTTAAATAAAGTGTTTTATAAGCAATGGCAATCTGATTCCAAACAAAGCTTTCAGGAAAAAAATTGGCTCCCTCTAATTGGGGAAACTTGAACTTTTTCAATACATCAACTCTTATACATCCCCATTTTTCGCCTTTCACTTTGTATTTATATACCATTTCTAAATAATCGGAGATCATTTCATGATGTGGAAATTTATCTCCAACAATCATGTTTTCTTCATCTAGGCACAATACAGATATACCAGATAAATGTTTATCTTTATTTTTCTCCCAATACTCGTCAAAAATTGCTACTGTAGTAGAGATAAACCCATCGTCAGAATCAGCAGGTATCAATAATTCTCCCTTGGCTTCATCGATAGCCTTATTAAATGCGATATGCTTACCGCTATTTTTCTGATGAAAGATTCTTACAGAAAAATCAGCCTTCGCTTCATATTGATCTAATAATCCTTCAATACCATCTTCTGACCCATCGTTAACGATTAACCACTCAAAATTCATGTTCGTTTGAGCGTTTAAACTCTCCCATACCCTATGAATCGTATGTTTCCGATTATATATTGGAGTAAACACGGTAAATTTAGGATTACTTTTTAATGACATCGCTTGTTTTAATTTAAATATCTATCGTATAATACACAAAATGTTTGTTGTTAACCATATCATATTATTGATTTTTTTGCTGTATCAACCATTCATTAAAGAATAACAACGACCATATTTTTCCGCTGTAATCTCGTATTCCTTTTTGATGATAGTCGAGTATTTTCTTTACATGTTCTTTACTTAAATAATTGTATATAGGTGTGCTCTCCATAAGGTTCTCGTAGGCATATTTCTTTAAATTTCCTTTAAACCATGCATTTAAAGGAACCGCAAATCCTTGTTTTTTGTGCGCTAAAATTTCGCTAGGTAAATAACCTCTGAATGCTTCTTTTAATAGATACTTCTTAGTAGTATTTTTCATCTTTAAATTTGACGGAATCTTAAAACTGAGCTCTGCAAATTTATGATCTAGCAGTGGCACCCTTGCTTCTAAAGAATTCATCATAGAAGCTCTATCAACTTTAGTTAAGATATCATCAATCATATATGTATGCATATCTAAATGCTGCATTCGACTCAAAAAATCTCCTTTAAATGAATTAAGCATCGAGGTTTTTATGTTTTCTGATCGATACTTTCCTAATTTTTCTTTTACTTCAAAGTTAAATACTTTTCTACGCTCGACTTCTTTCCAAAGATTAAAATAGGCTCCAATATTATTTTTATCTTTTGAAAGATAATAGGTCATCCCTTTTCCAAACATATAATCAGGAATCATTTTATTAGCCGCAGCATAGAACCATTTAAAATTATTGTTCTTTTTATAAAGAGAAAGCATTTTACTATATGAATTGTAGCCTGCGAATAATTCATCTCCTCCATCACCAGATAGTGCTACTGTGACATGCTGTCTAGTATATTTAGAAACATAATATGTGGGTATAGCAGAGCTATCAGCAAAAGGTTCATCATAAGCACTTACCAAATTGGGTAAAAGCTCAATAGACTCAGGCTCTACAATAAATTCATGATGATCAGTTTTATATTTTTCAGCAATTAAACGGGCATATTGTAATTCGTTATATTTCTCTTCTTTGAAACCAATTGAAAAGGTCTTTACTGATTTATTTGAATTTAAACTCATTAAAGCCACTACAATGCTGGAATCTATTCCGCCACTCAGGAATGCTCCTAATGGGACATCGCTTATCATTCTCATTTTAACCGCCTCCTCTAGGGAGTGATAAATCATCTCTTTCCAATAAGATTCAGTTTTCGAATAATCGGGCTCAAAATTAATACTCCAGTAAGCTTTTATTGATAATTTATCATTCTTATGCGGTTGTAAAACAAACGAATGCCCTGGTTTTAACTTATTTATTTGTGTATAAATAGAAGTATCTTTTGGAGTATAACCGTAAGCAAAATAATGATCTAGTGACTCTAAACTTATGTCTTTTTTAATATTCTGAGAAGTAAGAATAGACTTTATTTCTGACCCCCACACGAATTTTTCATTATCTATATAATAATGAAAGGGCTTTATGCCAAATCTATCTCTTGCACCAAAAAGTTGTTGTTTTTTATCATCCCATATTACAAATGCAAACATACCTCGTAAATACTGAACGCATTCTTCACCAAATTCTTGATACAATAATAAAATAACTTCGGTATCAGTATTTGTTTTAAACTTATATCCCTTATTTTCTAAATCTTTTCTAAGTGATTTAAAATTATAAACCTCACCATTAAATGTTATCCAAAGTGAGTCATCAGCATTTGAAAGTGGTTGATGACCCGTATGTAAATCTATGATACTTAATCGCCTGAATCCCAAACCTACATTTTTATTACAATAGTGACCTTCATCATCAGGACCCCGATGAACAATCAAATCAGACATTTTTTTAAGCTCTTCAAAAGCTACATGCCTATTTTTGTCAAAATATATTTTACCCGCAATTCCGCACATTTACACTGTTTTTATTTTAGAAATAAGTTCAATTTATCTGAATATTCTTTGTAATTAAATGTCGTCTTACCTAATTCATATCCTTTTATCCCTATTGTATTCGCTAATTCGGGCTGTTCTGTAACCAATTTAATTTTTGATGCAAAGTTTTCAATGTCATTCACGTTCGCTATTAATGCATTAACATTATCTTCGAAAAACTCGGTAATTACTCCAGAATTAGAAGTAATAATGGGTCTCTTCGATGCTAAATATTCGCAAATTTTAAAAGGAAACCTAGCCTGATCTTGTAGATTATCTGTTATGGGTATCAATAGAGCAGCAGACGATTTATACAAAGCCACAAGTTTTTCATAGGGTATGTTTGATAATGTCTCTACATGAGCTCTTATTTCTTTTTTACCCTCAATAAAGCGCTCAATATATTTGATCTCTTCATAACTGCCACCAATAACTAATTTTAAGTCAAACCCCATTTTATACGTTTCTGACTCAGCATATGTTTTTATTATGAACTTAATAATATCAAGATAGGCCGCCGAACCACAAAATAAGAAATAAGATGCAACATTCTCATCCTTTTCTATAGCATTAAAAAAAGAGAAATCTATAATTGGAGGAATCTTTACAAATTGTGTTTTAGGTGACACTTTATTTAAATGATTCTGTAGAAATTTACTTATTACTATGACCTTATCTGCATACTTATAGAATTGATAATCAAATTTTCCTATTGATGTATCTATTACAGTTTTATCTCTATTTCCAAGTGAATCGACAAATTCAACATAATCATAAATGAGTTTCATATTAAATAGCCTTGAAAGTCTATAATAATATTTTAACTCGCTTAAATGTGTAGAATTATTAAATATAAATAAAGCATTTTTAAAAATTCTGTAATAAATAAGAAGTAAGAGCTCTACTATTCTACCAATAACTTTAAATACATTTCGAATAATAAAATTAGTTGGTCTATATGGAATAAGCGATGCGTAATAATATTCAATAGTGTTATAACGACCATGGTTAACTATTCTCTCACGATCAACAGTTTGCTTTGAATGCGAACCTCTTTGATTGATAACAGTAACCTTGAAACCAGCCTCTACAAGCGCTTTGGATATTTGTATTTGGCGTTGTATCGCTGCCGAACCAAATGGAAATCCATTAGCTCCCATATATAGTACACTTTGCTTTTTATTCATCAACCAATTTCTTTATGACTTTACAAGGGGTGCCTCCTGCTATTACGTTAGCGGGAATATCACTCACTACAAGGCTGTTTGCTCCTATCACTGTATTATCTCCAATACTTACTCCTTTAAGAATAACAGAATTTATTCCTAACCAAACATTGTTTCCAATTACTACAGGGGCATTTTTAATATCTTCACTCGTATGTCTTTTCTTGGGGTTTACAGGGTGCCAGTCAAAATCGGTAATTAAAACATTCGCCCCCGCTAATACATCATTTCCAATAACTATAGAATTAGCCGCCCCTATGGTTGTACCACTGAATGCAGAGCGATCTCCAATTTCTATTTTGGCATTTTCATTAAAAGTTGCTAAAATGCATTTTCTGTTTAAGCCAATTAGATTTGATCTTTTATCTGATCGAAATGAACAGTTTAGGCCTATACTTATTTTACTATTGTAGCATCTATTTATTATTGGTGTACCAAAGAATTTACTTTTGCTTGCAAGTGACACTCCCTTTATTCTAAAAATGAATCTTGAAATGAAAGTAGAGTATTTTTGCCATATTAATAACCTATACTTTCTTAGTTTACCAAATATAAAACCTGAAAAGTCGGTCATCATTTTTTCTTTGATTTTTGCTATCACAATAGTTTAATTATAATTAAACATTCTTTTAACGAAAAAAAACATACGCTATTTTATCCATATTCCAGTTGCTCGATTATTAATCACTTTTTTATAATGTAAAGGTGCTATTAGAATACCATAGAAATTACTTAATATCATTGCTATGAGTATACTTTCTACCCCCCAATTCATGTATTTTATTAACACTAAGGAAGTAAGTATGAAAACAACAATTTCTAAAATAGAACTATACATTTGCAATTTAATATAACCAATACCATTAATAAATGTTCTAAACACCCCACCGAAAGTCAAACAGGCAAAGTATATAACGAAAGTTAATGAAAGTTGGAATGGTACAGTTATTTTATCTCCAAGCCATATTTTAAAGAAAATATTAGCAACAAATAACATAATAATACCCATAATAACTATACCTAACCAAATGTATAAAAGCTTAGATATTGTGTTTTTTATCCATGTAAAATCTTTTTTTGCCCATGCTTCTGTATATGCAGACCAAAACGGCATAATAATAATTGAAAATGCCATAAGCATTACAGAAAAATATTTATAACCTACGTTATAGACCACTACTTCATCTGGCCCAAACGATTGAGCAATTATAATATTACTAGATTGATAAATTACTAAACTTGATATCTGAATAATAAAAAATTTAAATCCTAACCCTAATAAATCCTTAGCGTATTTAAAATTTACATATTTAAATGACGGAGCTATTTCTTTATAATCATTATTATAAAAATATATAGATACTGCTAGTAATATAATTATCGGAACTACGCTCAAAACCCACCCAATATATATTAAAGATCCTTCTGTGGTTTTTGTCAATATAAATATTAGAACTAAAGAGATGAGATTGCCAGCTGGACCAAATGTATTTGATATTGCTGGTCTTTGATCTGCAGTAAATATTGTCCCAATAAGTTTGATAACAAAATTTAAGAAGAAAAAGCCAAAAACAATAAAAGACAACTGTGTCAATTCACTTGCTAATTCATTATCTGTATTTAAAATTTTGGGCCAATCTATGTAAAAATTAGCAATGAAAAATAAAATTGAAACACAGCCCATCACAATTGATAAAATAGCATACGTAGTGCTCACATAACTTTTAGCCAACTTAAATTCTTTATGAGCTAAAGATTCGGCAAGTTTGTTCTTTAAACCATTGCCTAAACCAATTTCAAAAAAAGAAAACCAAGAAATAAATGAAGTAAGTGTTAACCAAATACCATATTTAGTTTGGTCAAGATAATCTAATGTAACTCTTATCATTAAAAATCCTACAATAATGCTTACAGCCTTTATTGCAAGTGAAGCAGCAATATTCTTTTTTGCTTTTACCGTACGTTCATGTCCTTTAAAAAATTCACTAATTTGTTTAAGCATCGATTCGATTTTTTTCAATGCTTTTTTGTACATAATACCGATCAGCAATTAATGCAACTAATATACCCGTTTCAAAAATCACAAATGTAACTAGCGTCAGATTTGCCAAAGCAAAGCCCAACACCCCTAAGAATGGTGACCACATCCCTGTAATCTTGGTATTTCTATATAAGCGTTTAAGTAAAAGAAATAAAAAAGTTAAAAAGAAAAACGCACCAATAATTCCATATCTATATAATAAAGAGAGATAACCAACATGTATTTGAGAAGATCTACCCTTAGTTATTCTAACCATATTATAACGTTGGTAACCTGTTCCTTCCATTCCTCCTCCATATTTCCAATCTCCATGTCCTATAAAGGGTTTATCCCAAAATAATAAATTAAATGTTTTAAAAGCAAGTAACCTGGTACTTGCTACTTTAAATTTTTTATTTTTTTCAAGTATCCTATCATTTACTATTCCCATTAAATCAATACCAACAGCTTGTAATGCAGAAGAAGAAATTATAACTATCATCGGTATTATTATTATAAGCTTCATAAATCTCATAATTCGATTTTCATAATTGATAAAAATCATATAGAATACAAGAATAGTATTGACCATTATCCATCTTCCTTTGGTGAGAAAGGCAAATGTTAAACCTAGCATTAAAAATGGAAATATTTTCTTCTTTCGTTTATCTATGTCTTCTAAAATAATTAAAAATATTGGTACAAAACCTAAACCAGTAGCCAACATACCTCCTGTTCCAATCCATGAATAAATTGAATATAACCTATTATCATTATCACTTTTTAAAACTATATCTTTATCATCATCAATTGTTGGGGCCATAAACATATTTGCATCTAAAACTTGCTGTAAAACAATTAATATGAAAGCACTTATTAAAATATATTTACTATACTTTAATATTGAAGCATAATACTTTCGACTGAACGTTAAATTTTCAATAATAAATGCTAAGTTAAGCCCTCCAATCAATGGGTTTTTAAATAAATAAATAATTTTGAAATCTCGTTGCAATAAATATAAATCAACATAGAATTCCCAACAAGTAAATAGTAGATAAAAAAACAAATATTTTGGAAAGACAATAGTGTCTCTTTTTTTAAATACAAGTAATAAAATAACCCCAATAAAAGAAAATAACTGTATATTTTTCTTAAAATCAGTATTTAAGATGTCAAGCATAATATAGGCTGTGAAAGGTCCAAATACTATAAGCATAAGGAGTATTCTACTATATTTGAATGCTATGTTATCCATGGTTTTTATAATAGTCTATTGTTCGTTTTAATCCTTCGGTTAGAGAAGTTACGGGCTTCCAACCTATTTTTTTATAGGTATTTTCGATATTGGCATTTTTTTCTTGTTCCATGAGTCTATCGTTGATTGCTCCATAAATCGGAATAATAGATGGATTAATAAGCTGTACTGTCAAATCTACGATTTCGCGAATAGATACTGATTTACCATTTCCAATTTCTATGGTCTCACCTTCTATTCCTTGAGCAGTCAGCATAGATAGCAAGCCTTCAGTGACATCATCAACAAAAATCCAATCAACCATCCTAACACCACTTGTTAATTCTGGTGATTCTCCCTTTAATGTTTTCAAAATAGTGTAGGGTATTAATTTTGTTCTATCTACCTGACCTGGACCATATACCATATAAAGTGCAGCCATACTAATTGGTGTACCATATAATTTATGAAACATTCTTGCATAATTACTCACCGCTATCTTGGCCGCTGCATAAGGCGAACTAGGGATTTTTACCTCATTAGAATTACCTTCTTCAAACGAACCTGCTAAAACCAATCGTTTACATTTGAATTGCTGAACTGCATTCATAATATTCAAAGAGGTTATTAAATTGTCTTTAAAGGTACTATATACATATTCAATATCTCTAGCCCCTAAAACATGACTCGCTAAATGAATAACATAGTCTGGTTTAACTTCTTCGAACAACCCTAATACAAAATCGTTATCGCTTAGATCACCTTTATACCATTTAAGATTATTCTGATTCTTTTGAGCTTTTCTTGAAACTCCAAAAACATTTGCGCCAACCTCAGTTAATTTTTTAGATACGTTTTTACCTATAAATCCTGAAGTTCCAGTAACTAAAATTTTTGCATCTTTAAGTTCTTGAAAATTCATTTCAAAAAATTAAAAGTTCTGGCACAAAGATCACAAATTTACCGCCCCAATCATTAATATAAGATAATTGAGTACTAATCTCATTTTTTAAATTCCAAGGAATGATAATAATATAGTCGGGTTTCTCATCTTTTAATACTTGTTCTTCGACAACTGGAATATGACTACCTGGCAAAAACTTATTCTGTTTATGCGGTGATAAATCAACTACAAATTGAACTAAGTCGGTACCCTTAATGCCACAGTAATTAAATAAGGTATTTCCTTTAGATGCAGCCCCATAGCCAGCAACTTTTTTACCTTTTTTCTTCTGTTCAATCAAAAAAGACCACGTATCATATTTAATCTGTTCTATTTTTTGTTGATATCCCGCATAATAATTGAGCTTATTAACTCCTTTTGAGGTTTCTTCGACTATTAATTTTCTTACATTGGCTGTTACTTTCTTTGATTTATCTTCTATATGTTTGGCAAAAATTCGTAATGATCCTCCATGAGTAGTTACTTTTTCTACATCAAAAAGTTCTAAGCCCTGAGATTCGAATATTTTACTAACTGTATAGAAAGATAGGTATGAGAAGTGCTCATGGTATATGGTGTCAAATAGGCAATCATCTATCAATCTAACCAAATGCGGAAATTCCATCGTGATCACTCCGTCTTCTTTTAAAGCGATTTTCATACCTCTAACAAAATCATTAATATCAGGAACATGGGCTAATACATTATTCCCTAAAATCAAATCGGCCTTGATTCTCTTATCTTTTAGTTTTGTTTTTGCAAGTTCGCTTCCAAAAAAGTCAACAATCGTTTTTATTCCCTTTTCCTCTGCAACTTTTGCTGTGTTTGCGGTAGGGTCGATACCCAATACTGGAATATTTCTCTCTTTGAAGTATTGAAGTAGGTATCCGTCGTTTGATGCAATTTCAATAATTTGCGAATCTTCATTATAGCCAAATCGAGCTATCATCATATCTACATAAGCTTTAGAGTGTTTAAGTAGCGATGTTGAATACGATGAAAAGTAGGTATATTCTTCGTCAAAGATATTATCGGCCTTTTCCATTTCGTCAACTTGTACTAAAAAACAACTATTACAAACAAATATCTTTAATGGATAATAGCTTTCTGGTTGGTGCAATTGTTCCTTTGAAAGCATTGCATTAGAAATGGGTGCGTAATCTAAATCGGCAAATACAGTGGTTAATTTTGTGTTACAGTGACGACAATTCATAGTTTCTTTTTCAATAAAAATATCTTAAATCGAAAACATTTTTTTGGTTGATACTTTTTTCTTTCTCTTTAAATTCTTTCCATGTAGTAATAACAACTACATTATCTGTTTTTCTTAGTAGTTCTTCTAAAGAATTTTCATAACCAATGTCAAAATTAGGATATGCCTCTTTAAAAGATTCATTTGCTACTGGATCATAGGCTATGATATTGTTATAACCATTATCTAATAACTTTTCAATAATGTCTTTACTTGGTGTCAATCTTACATCGTCTGATTCGGGTTTAAACGATAAACCTAAAATGCCGATCACCTCGTGTTTTTTAACTTTAGATAGTATTTTATTTGTTGCAAAATCTTTAATCTTATTATTGATTTCAAGGTTCCCTGAAAGAATATGAGGGGTGACACCATATTCTTTTGCAATACTATTCAAAGCAGCGGTATCTTTTGGCAAACAGTACCCACCATATCCACAACCCGGATAAACATAGTTTGCCATGGCAGCTGGATTACCCGACCACCGTTTATCTTCATGAAGAACCCTAAATGCCTTTGGTATATCTATATCACCAATACTATCAGCTATCATTGACATTTCATTAGAATAACTAATCAACGTTGAAAATAAAGTGTTGGAAAGGTATTTAATAAACTCTGCCGAGTTATAAGAAACATAATGAATAGGTGCCTCAAAAGGTTTATAGATTTTATCTAAGACAACCTTTGATCGTTCATCTTCAACACCAATTACTACTCTATCTGGTTCAATGAAATCTTCCCAACAATACCCCTCTCTTAAAAATTCGGGGTTTGAAGCTAAGCCAATATCTCTGTTTATCTCTTTTAACTTTTCTTCTATAAAAGGTTTCACCTTTTTCGAAACAGTTGAAGGCGGAACCGTAGATTTTGTGACAATTACCTTAAATTTCTTGTCTTCAACATTCAATACTTGTTCTATTGCTCCTAAAAGATATTTAAGGTCTGCACTTCCATCTTGAGAAGACGGTGTCCCAACACAAATAAAAATAGCTTCACTTTTTTTAATTGCTTCATTAAAAGGCACATCTAAATGAAAGGTATTGCCTAACGTTTCTTGTAAAACTTCTTTTAAATGAGGTTCATGAAAAGGAATTTGATAATTCTTAAGCATCGTAAGTCTATCTTGATCAATATCAATACCGTAGGTTTGAAATCCTTTTTTACTAAACCCCAATCCCGTTGTTAAACCAACAAATCCTAAACCTAATATAGTAATCATAATAGTTGTCCGTTATTTTCTTTTAAAAATTGTAAATACCTACCGATTCCTTCATCAACATATATTGTTGGATTAAAATTTAAAATATTCTTTGCTTTTGATATATCAGGACATCTTCTATTAGGGTTGTCCTCCATATAGGCTTCATCATTAGAAATTTCAAATACTACCTCACCCTTATAATCGTAGATATGCTTAGCATTTTTTGAGAAAAGCTCGGCAAACTCGGCCACTGAAACTTCAGGCTTATCAATCCCAATATTAAAAGCTTCTAGTTTACCGTATAAGAGTATTTTTAGATAACCTGTTATGGCATCTGATATATAACAAAATGTTCTTGTTGGCTTTCCATTAGAATACATTACCAAATCACGTCCTTCATGTACCGCTTTGGCAAAATCTGCTGGTAATCTTTTATCATTAATATTCATACCTGGACCGTAATTGTTAAATGGTCTTGCAATAGAAACAGGCATATTATATTTTTGATTGTAGATATAACAAATTGTCTCTCCAAATCTTTTTGCTTCATCATAGCAAGCTCTAGGTCCCATAGTATTTACATTACCTCTATAATCTTCGCTTGTGGGTATGAATTCAGGAAAAGGGTCTCCATAGATTTCACTACTTGAAAAAAATAAGAAACCATCGATACTTTTGGTTTTATAATAATCAAACATTTTTCGTAAACCGGTAATATTTGCATCTATAGTTTCTTCTGGATAAATTCTGTAAAACGTAGGAGAGGCGATAGATGCACCATGTATTATCAAGTTCGCATCTTCAGCACCTTCAACTGTTGCGATATCATCTGTAATTACATTAAACTCTTTTAAAATTACCTTTTCATTTTTCTGATGCAATGTTTCTAACCAGTCTCGGGTACCTGTTAAAAAATTATCTAACCCAATGATTTTATTTATTCCTAAAGTATCTGCATGAATTGAGAAAAACTGCATAAAGTAATAACCTAAAAACCCTCCACATCCAGTTATAAGAATTGTTGAGTTATTAAATTTTTCTTTTTCTTTTGAAGATAATTGATCTAAAATATAAACCATATCTTCTTTTAAAATCTTGTTTTCTTGTAATTTTTCCATTAATAGATTTTATGTTTTTACGTTATTCCCAAATTTTCCAAGGTGGATTTTTTTCATCCCATAATTGCTGAAGTACTTCTTTGTCTCTCAAGGAGTCCATACTTTGCCAAAAGCCATGATGCTTATAAGCAGATAGTTTATTTTCTTTAGCTAAATTTTCCATAGGCTCCCTCTCCCAAATAGTTAAATCTCCTTTTATATAACTAAATATCTCTGGTTCTAAAACAAAAAAACCTCCGTTAATCCAAGCTTGATTACCATCACCTTTAGGCTTTTCTCTAAAACTCTTAATCGTTGATTCTCCTTTATCTAAATTAAATACTCCATACCTACCTGGGGGCTGTACAGCCGTCAGCGTTGCATATTTATTATTTTTTATATGAAATTCTAGTAGCTCTTTTAAATTGACATTGCTTACCCCATCTCCATAAGTAAGAAAAAATCTTTCGTCACCAATATACTCTTTTATTCTTTTTACTCTACCTCCAGTCATACTATTCTCACCTGTATCAACTAGAGTAACTTTCCAAGGTTCAGTATTATTTCTATGAATCTCAATTTCATTATTTCTAAGATCAAATGTGATATCAGACGATGCTATAAAGTAATTGGTAAAGTATTCTTTTATCATATTACCTTTATAGCCACAGCATATAACAAATTCATTAAAACCATAAGATGAAAAGATTTTCATAATATGCCAAAGTATTGGCCTATGCCCTATTTCAACCATTGGTTTAGGTCTAACACCTGTTTCTTCACTTAGACGTGTTCCGAATCCTCCTGCCAATATTACTGTTTTCATTTTGATTACTTTTTTATATAACTCATTTTTGTCTTACTAAATTAACTTCTAAAAGTTCTTTAGTTGCTTTTAAAATTAGGTTAAAATTTAGTTTTGCTTTTTTAGATATATCTACTAATGAATTCTTACCATCAGATTGATTAAGAACCCATAAAAGTGCCATTTGAAAATCTTTTGTCTCACTTTGCCCCCCTATACTTTTAAACAATCCTCTCCTACCAAGTTGAGGTTCTCCTTTTGGGTTTTGATTAATATAAACATTATTATTTTCTATAACATTGCTTATTGCTAGTAACATTTCTAAAGATTCTACCAACTTTTCTTTCTCAATAAAATTCAGATTATCTGCAGAGGTGTGGTATTCAACAAATTCTCCATGTAATGCTCTTGATAATCTACCAACAGGTAGATCGTAGCCAGGAGAACAATATTGACGTTCATCGTACCCATAAGGAGAAAAGTCTAAAATTCCATAATCATCATAGAGCTCATTCAAGCAAAATTCTACTATTGTATCTATCTCACAATTTCCGTTTCTACTTCTCTTATAATTGAATTTACTTTTATCACCTAATAAACTCAATACCAAACCATGTTTAATGTTATTTAATTTTTGTTCATTTAGACTCAACCAGGTGATAGAGCCAATGGTAACAGGTACAAATAAAAATCTGTACGAATATTTTAGTTTTTCCTTATTCAAATTGAGTACTTGAGCAAAGTAAGTAGCCACAGCAATACCTGATAAATTATCATTCGCTAATGAAGGATGACATATATGGGTTGAGATCAATACTTCTTTTTCTGAGCTCCCCTTGATAAACATTTCTCCGTAAGACAAGTGTCCTTCATCTAAAGAAGAATCGATCATTACCTCGTAGGTATCATCATTCAATTCTTGTAATTGATTGTAACTCATACAAAAACCCCATTGTTGTTGATGATATGAAGTTCTATACGGAATTAGATCTGGTGTATCTTTTAAGCTATAAATATGTTCGTTTAGTTCTTTTAGACTTACTTTTTTATGTACTGGAGCACTATAGTTAAGAACATGAAGGTTGCATTGACCAAAATCAATAATTTTATCGCCTTCACTATTTTTTATCCATGCTTCTGAAATATTCCATTCTAATGGTACTTCCCAGTCTAAAACTTTAGTTTTTGAAGGGATTTCATGAACTTCAATAGGAACTATTTTAGAAATTATTGCTAATGTTTCTCTCACTCCATCGCCAGTAATACTTCTACAAATAGGATACATCTCTGCTATGAGTGAAAACATATCGGTACCTAGTGTACGGTCTAGTTCTATCTTATGAAAGCCATTCATTAACTAAGTCTAAATAGTTTAATTTTAACATATAATAGTACGACACTCAAAAAAGATCGGAGTGTAGAAATAGGTGACATCAATACAGCCTTTTTCGAATCAATCCTAGATTGTTTTGCGAATTCAGGAGTGACAAAACCTCTAATAGAAAAATCTATTTCAATATCATTTTTTTCAAATAGTTCTTTAACTGGATTTGCCCACTTACCTTTAAATAAGGTTCCGCTTTGTCTACAATCATAAAATTCACCGTTCTTCTCAACATATTCTTTCGAAACACAATAAAATCCATGTGAATAAATCCAAGATCTATAGTCTCCAACGCGTTCAGACATAAAAGGTGTTTCAAAATTAACTACATATTTCATCAATATATCTCTCTTCCAAAGTGCAGGCAAGTATAAAAATCTAAGTTTAGTTTTTGCCTCTATCTCATCTAATCCGCTGTATTTAGATGTCTTCACTTTAGTTCTATCGAATGTAGATAACATTCTTATGTGATGTATCTCGTTTTCATTCTTTATTAACGATAAATAGTGTTCGAATAGCTCTTTATTCATAGGTGATCTTAATACCATATCTTCAGCTAGCACAAAAACTAAATCGTATTTGGCATATTGCAATGATAATTTTAGCCTTTTACTCCAAGAAGTTCTAGCGCCATTTTTCAATACTTTAATATTTAAACCCTCATAAGTAAAGTCTTTGGTGTTAGTACTTAATAAAAGTTCATATTCTTTTTTATTTGGAAAGTTTTTTTTAAAAAATTTAAAGAATGGAATCCAACAATCAGAATATCCATCAGAAGATAAAACTATAATAGATAACACCTATAAATACTTTTTTAATCGATTATGAATTTATACAAAACTCATAAATACGGTTCCCTATACATTCAATTTTATATTGTTCAGCATCAATTTTTGCTTGTTTAGAAAAACGATCTCTTAACCCTTCATCTAGTATTAATTCTCTTAATTTATCTCGCATTGCTGTTACATCTCTAACAGGAATTAAAAAACCGTTATGATTGTTATTAATTATGTGTCTCGGACCAACATCACAATCAAAACTAACTATGGGAAGTCCTGCTGCCATTGCTTCTGTAAGTGCTATTCCCCAAGACTCAGAAACAGAAGAGAAGGCAAAAATTGATGCTCTATTTAACCACGAATCTACATCTGTTGTCGCACCCGGTAGCAATACTCTTTGTTCTAAATTTAACTTTTTAACCTGCTGTTCAAGTTCATTTTTTAATCCTCCATCTCCTAAAATAACTAATTTCCATTCAGGAAAATCTAAATCAGCAAAAGCATTAATTAGGTATTTTTGACCTTTATCTGTTACTAATCTGCCTACATTAATAATTATCTTTTCCTTTTTAATTTCTTCAACTAATTTAATTTTTTTAACTGGATTTGGGATAACAGTAATATTTTTATTTTTACTTTCCTTGTAAATAATTTCTTTAGCAACTTGCGTCAATGCAATTACTCCATTTGCTCTCTTATAAAAAACTTTTCTTAAAAATGTTTCTAATTTGCTTCGTTTTCTATAAGGGCTCATTATATCATTAACAAATATCTTTGTTTTTAAATATTGCGTAGCTGCGATCGTAAGAATATTAGTGGTACTTAAAATACTTAGTACAAATTCTGGTTGTATTTCTTTTATTTTGTTTCTTAACTTAAAAAATGTATTTATACCATTTTTTATCTTATTAATTTTAGTTTTTTCACCTTCATTTAAATAACTTAAAGTACATAGTTTTACCCTATCTGAAAGCACATATGTTGCTTCTTCTGATCTAAGCATTATAATGGTAACTTTATGATTTAATACTGCCCAATAGTTAGCCAATTCTGTAATAAACCTTTCACCGCCGCCATGTTCTAACGTAGGAGTTACAAGTACAATTTTCATGGTCAAACATTATTTATGTTAACTATTTGAAAAAGGATGTTTCGATTGAGTTTCTTTTGCCATTGGATGATAATCACCAACTAGTGGTTTTAAATCTGCAGTTCTAATACTTTGTACTATTTCAACAGCTTGTTTTGCATCTTCTAACCCAAATCCCTCTCCTTTAAGTATTTTTTTGTAGCTTTCGGTATGTAATTCTGTAAATCCTCCACTAAACTCTATTTCTTCACCCTCTACTGTTATTGACCTATATGTTCTTTGTCCTTTTTTCTTAACTTCTTCTGGTAAAAGGTCATAGTTAATTGATAAAAACCAACGAACTCTTGCCTTTTCAAACTCGAAATAACCACTTGCTCTATCATGAGAGTGTTTATGAACTATACTGTTTTTTATAGGTCCAAAAATCCATGACAGCATATCATAGAAATGTACACCTATGTTTGTTGCTATACCACCAGATTTTGATACATCACCCTTCCAAGAAGTATAGTACCAATGCCCTCTAGATGTTAAGTATGTAAGATCAATATCATAAATTTTGTCTTTCGGACCTGTATCAACTTTTTCTTTGAGTTTTTTTATACTTTCATGCAATCTTAATTGCAGTATTGAATATACTTTTTTACCTGTTGTAGTTTCTATATCTTTCAGAGCGTCTATATTCCATGGGTTTAATACAAGAGGTTTCTCACAAATAGCATGTGCACCTCTTCGCAATGCTGATCGTATATGCGCATCGTGTAAATAATTAGGAGTACAAATACTCATATAATCTAAATTGATAGATTTATCTCTTTTAAGTTTTTCAATATGTCTATCAAAACGTTCAAATTCCACGAAAAAATCAGCATCTGGGAAATAGCTATCCATAATTCCAACTGAATCAAATTTATCTAAAGCTGCAATTAAATTATTTCCAGTATCTTTTATTGCTTTTAAATGCCTTGGGGCTATATAACCAGCGGCTCCTATAAGTGCAAAATTTTCCATATTATTTTATTTATAATCTACTTATTTAAAAGTTCAATATTTACAAGACTTTACCATAGCTATCTACATATTATAATAATATCTAAATAATTACTTTAAACGCAATTATTAACGAAATAAATTAATGTATATTTTAAAAACTAAAATTCTTTACAACTAGAGATTTACTTTTTTAATCTAATAAAAAGATGGATATGACCCCAAAGAAGATAAAAACATTAATTTCTTTTTCAATAACAAACAAAAATAACATTAATATTTATATCATCTTAAAAGTGATTAGGTAAAATTTAAAAATCAGTTTCATCTATTTCTCCAATTAACTTATTCATTTTATTTTTATCGTAAATTTCTATAATAGGTACAACAAAAAATAACTCATTACTTCTAACAGAGCGTCTAAAATAATCTTTCTCTTTACCTAATATTTTTCTATTAAAAACTAATCCAGATTCTTTTAATAAAGAACTTGAAAACCGCCACTCAGTATCCATTCTCAAGTCATTCATAGATTCTAATGCAAGGATTTTCTCTTTTTGTAATGGTTTATCTAAGCTGCTAGAATAAATAGAATTGTAATAAATATTATCCTTAAACTTTGGAGGAAGAGAGACAATACTACCGATTTCACCAAAAGGATAATAATCATTCATGAAATGGTTCGTGTATAGAAATAAAGAGCCTTTTTTAATATTTAACTCTTTTAAAGCTTGACATAATGCCCTTGTAGAATATTGATGATCAGTGTGTTCATCAATATCAGGATGAGGAGTAACAATTACATCTGGTTCAAAGTTTTTTATTACACACTTTATATTCTGCACTAAGGATGTCCAGTTAGACGAACCTTCAATACAAGGTTGTAAATTAGATAAATTTAAATTCTGATATGAATTCCTTCTCAAACTATCTACAAATATAGAGTTAACAGTTGATGGATCTCTTTCATACATTTGCTTTAGTGTGCTATCAAAAAATCCTAGATTTAAAATATTATTTTTAGAAACACCCGCTAATAAAGGCACAGTAATACTGTTCCATGTTCTTAACTTACCTTTTATATAATAATGTTGTACTGAATCTTGATAGATTTCATCATATTTAAAATCTCCTGCATCACCTGAAGTAATTGTTAAAACAAATACATTTTTACTATGTTTTGAATATAAACCATAAGAAGCAATTTCAGCATCATCGGGGTGAGGTGACAAAATAAGTATTTTTGAATCTTCTAAGCTTATATCCTTAAAAGCAATTAATTCAATTTTTTGATCAATAGTCTTCACCCCCTTACCTATAAGCTTAATGTTACTAGAGTTCGCTCGCGTAAAAGCACTTATATTCAAATATCGATATCCATCTGCATTTATTTCGAATGCCTGATCTAACTGAACATCTTTACTCTTAATTGTAATTTTTGGTTCAAAAACTTTACCGTAAAGAGATGTGGTTACTTTAATTTTTATGAAAGAAGTAGAAGAAGGTAAATTGTCGGGTAATCTAATTTCGTTATTTTTCAAACTTAATTTTAAAATTTCACTATTATTTGATCTCTCAAAATAATATTGATAATCTTGTTTAGTAGTATAGTTATAAACCGATCTTCTATAATTTATTAATATTAGAGTTAGAGCTAAAAATAAAACTAGAAGGAAAATAATAAGATATGCTCCTATTTTTCTTCTAGTTTTATTCTTTAATAAAAACATTAAATACTTTAAATTTTATGAATCCAAATATATGATTTTACTACATAAAAAAGAGCATATTTTAAATGCTCCTTAAATTCTTCTTATTTAAAGAATACTTCTCTTATTAATTTATTATCAATTTTTTAACATCACTAGCACCTTCATTAGTTAGCTGAACAATATAAATTCCCGATGAAAGTTTTGAAAGATCCATCTTATATGAAAACTCTTTTAAGGAACTTTTATTACTAATATTATCTTGAAATACCCTAGAACCATTAATATTAAAAACAGTAATATTGGTAGTATTATTATATCCTGAAAGATCAACCGTTAAATCTCCCTCACTCGGATTGGGGTAAATTTTAAATTCTTTATTTAAAAGTGACGATTCGCACGTATTATCAATATAAACTGTAACGTACGCAATCGTATATTCATCTCCATTATAAACCCTTACAGAATATATGGTAGAATCATCAGGTATTACTTTTATACTTGACGTTTGCTCTTCAGTACTCCAAACATACTTATCTCCTCCTGATGCAGTTAACACTACTTCTTGACCTTTACATACAGTAATATCCTCACCTGCACTTGCTGTGATAACATTTACGTCTGAAGTAGAGTCTGAGACTGAAACAGTTATTTTATCCTCTATTCTACAACCTTCATCATTAGTTAAACTCACTATAAAAGTAGTTGTAGTTTCTGGTGAAACTTCTATATCGGATGACGTTTCACCTGTATTCCAAAGAAAAGACCCTTCTCCATAAGCTGATAACGTAACTTTTTCCCCTCTTTCTATAGTTACATTACCGCTTGTAGATAAATCAGGTTTATAATTTACAGTAACAATAACCTCATCTGTAGCATCTGTACTACATGAATTACTTGCCGTAACCGTATAAGTAGTCGTTG
>NZ_JBWQOJ010000040.1:0-28550 GCF_056591795.1 Maritimimonas sp. 2210JD6-3
GCTAATAAGATCAGAGAGAAATTAGTATCGTATTAAAACCTATGAATTTTACTAAAAAACCCATGAAAGAGTTTATATATGTAGAATCACAAAATGAACGAAATTTGCCATATTGGATAGTATTGGGAATCGAGCATACAAAAAGTAAAATAAATAAGTAATTATGGAAAAACTTAGTTGGGATTCCTTTACGAAAAGAATATACATCAAAGCTGATGCTACAAAATTATTCAGTTTATGGAGCACCGAGCAAGGTATTACAAGGTGGTTTCTAAAAGAAGCAGCTTATGTTAGAAATGAAAAAAGAATTGCTAGCAAAGAACTTCTACAAGCTGGTGACAACTACACTTGGAGGTGGCATAACTGGGATGGTGAAGAAAAAGGACAAGTACTTGATGTCAAAGAAAATGAGTTCATACGATTTTCATTTGCAAGAGTCTGTGAAGTACTTGTAACTTTTGAAGAAAAAGATAATGATCATGTTTTAGTATCACTTACCCAATCTAGAATTCCGTTAGATGATAAAAGTAAACTAGAAATATTTTACGGTTGTAGTAATGGGTGGACTTTTTGGTTGGCAAATTTAAAAGCATATCTTGAACATGGTATTCTCTTAAACGAAACAGAAATTGATCTAAGAGATCTTGGTCTAGCTGGTTATGAATTTGTAAATATGTAAGTGCCGTGTTTGAAAGCTTATTTTATACTTTTGACCTTTTAGGTACAGCTGCCTTTGCAATTTCTGGCACATTAATAGCACTTGAAAAACGTCTTGATCCTTTTGGTATTTTTATAATTGCCTTTGTTACCGCTGTAGGTGGCGGAACATTACGAGATATTTTAATAGGAAGGACCCCTGTTGGATGGATGCAAGATCTTAACTATATCTATACCATTGCAGCTGCGTGTATAATCTCAATTGTTATTAGAAAACAAATTGCTTATTTGAGTAAATCACTATTCTTATTTGATACAATTGGTTTAGGAATTTTCACCATTGTTGGAACAGAAATGGGTATTCAACTAGCGCTACATCCAATAATCTCAATTGCTTTAGGTACCATTACAGCTACTTTTGGAGGCGTAATTCGAGATATATTATGTAATGAGATTCCAGTAATATTTAGAAAAGAAATATATGCAAGTGCATGTATTATAGGAGCTATTACCTATATGTTACTCGATCGGTTACAAATTAACATGAATACCATTTATACACTTACCATACTTATAATTATTGTAGTACGGTTGGTAGCAGTAAAATACAAGTTATCACTACCAAATTTTTACTATAAAGCTGAAAAATAACAAAATAACGAATTCTTTTCAATACTTTTTTACGTAATTATCAATGTGTTTTTTATCTTATTCTGAATAAGCAAATCTATATTCTGTTAGAAGACTTTAGAAACTCTTTAGATTGTTGTTTTTACTTGCGGTCTCAAATCAAATTACAACGATAAAAATTAAATTCCATGAAAAAAGTATCAATCTTATTGATGATCTCTGTACTAGCTTTGTCATGTGTTTCAAAAAAGAAATACGCCGCACTAGAATTAGATAGAGATAATCTGAAAGGAGAATTACACAAAACATCAATTGCAAAAGAAGAATTAGAACAGAAGTTTGCTGTAATTGAGGCGAGAGTTGAAGCTTATAATGCTAAAATAAATGCATTAAAAGAAGAAAACGATTCTAAATTAACCAATGCCAATGGTATGGTGATTTCGAACGATGCCAAAAATCAAATGAGAGCTACAATTGCTAAGATGGATCCTGAAGCTACTAACGGAGCTAAAACCTTAAAGGATTCTATGAACTTAGCTGTTGCCTACAACCTAAGAAAGACAATGGCTGCTAGTGATTTGGATGAAAGTGATGATATCGCTATTAATATTAACGAAACCGTTGTAATGATTTCAATTTCTGATAAATTGTTATTTAACACGGCAAGTTTTAGAATAAGTGATAAAGCAGATCATATTCTACAAAAAATTGCTGATCTTGTAAATTCTGAAGAAAGTCTAGACCTAATGGTAGAAGGTCATACAGATGCGAGAACCATTAATACTGCACGTGTTGCAGATAATTGGGATTTAAGTGTATTAAGAGCTACTTCGGTTGTTAGAAGGCTTCAAAATAAATTTGAGATAGCTCCTGAAAAATTAATTGCTTCAGGGAGAAGTTCTTTTCAACCTTTAGTAGATAATGAAACCAAAGAAAATAGAGCTAGAAATCGACGTACACGTATCGTGATTTTACCAAATATTGATAAATTCTTTGCTTTAATGAGTGATCAACAACTTGCTGCTACAGGTGAATAGTATTTGAAAATAAATAGAATAAAAAAGACCGAATTTAAGTTCGGTCTTTTTTTATAGAATTTCATTTAGGTCCTTACAAGAGAATTATTTAATAATCTCCTAACGTTTCTTTGTTTTGAGCCAAGCCAATTGCTAATTGTTCATCATTAGGTGCTTTACCATGCCAAGCATGTGTATGCATCATAAAATCAACACCATTGCCCATAACCGTATGTAACAACACCGCAACAGGTTTACCTTTTCTGGTTCTTGATTTTGCATCTCTCATTCCTTCGATAATTGAGGCAACATCATTACCATTTTGTATTTCTAGCACGTCCCAACCAAACGCTACTAATTTGGCTTTTAAATCTCCAAGTGGCATTACATCATCAGTTGAACCATCTATTTGTTGTCCGTTATAATCAATAGTCGAGATTAGATTGTCTATTTTTTTACCAGCTGCATACATTAACGCTTCCCAAATTTGACCTTCTTGCAATTCACCATCTCCATGTAATGAGTACACTGTTTTAGTATCATTATTTAACTTTTTTGCTTCAGCAGCACCTATGGCTACAGACATGCCTTGTCCTAAAGAACCTGAAGCGATTCTTACACCTGGCAAATGTTCATGAGTCGTTGGGTGCCCTTGTAATCTTGAATTTATATGTCTAAATGTCGCTAACTCAGATACAGGGAAAAATCCACTTCTGGCCAATACACTATAATACACTGGTGAAATATGTCCGTTCGATAAGAAAAATAAGTCCTCTCCTATTCCATCCATAGAAAAATCAGTAGAATACTCCATTAGATCCTGATATAAAACTGTAAAAAACTCTGTACACCCTAAAGAACCGCCTGGGTGGCCAGAATTTACAGCATGCACCATCCGTAAAATATCACGTCTTACTTGTGTTGAAAAATCTTCTAATTGTTGAACTTTTGACATATTTTTTTTCTAAATTAATTGATGCGCAAAAATAAGTTATTTCAATCTTGATACAAATATCTTAATAGAACTTATTTTCTAGTTATTAACAGATTACTTATGATATAATTGATTGTGCGTCAATTTAGTATCGCACACTTTGCAATTTTCGTTTGTGGCTGCTCCGCCCGCGTGACCATTCGGACATATATAATGATAATCACCATATTTATTTTGTGCTGGGGTTGAGGACGAAGTATTGGTCGTATTATTCGTATTAAATGGGTCTTTTATACCTTCTTTAGGAATATTTAGTCCATGATAAGCTTGATTATGTTGTAAGACAGCATCGCATTCAGTACACTTTCCCTGTTTGTCTGAACCTGCATGACCATTAGGACATGTATAATGTGCTAATTTTCCTTGTTTACTTGTACCATTTTCTGTTTTAGGTTTACTATCTTCTGAAGGCTTTCCTCTTTCAATACACGAGCTTACTAAAAAAAATATAATAACAACTCCGAAACAAAATATTCGCATAATAGTATTTTTTGTAAAGCTAAAAAACCTGTTTATTTCAAGTGGTTATTCATCTAAAAAATAGATAACATGTTATTAACATTGATTTATTACAACTAAAGGACTAATTCTAATGATATATGTAGCATTAAAATGATTTACCAACGCATCTTCTTTACATTTTATTATTCTTAAATACATACACTCCTCTTATGATGTAAATTTCAATGAGTGTTTCGATAAACGATATGTTGTACCGCACCTTAATCAAGAGGGTGCTATAACGGCACTAGACTTTGAATCTTAACTATAGCTATGCTTTAAATATTTTAAAATATTGATAAAGAAGTCATATAAAATATACAAATGAAGATAAAATAAAAATGGCTTGAAATATTTCAAAGCCATTTTTATTTCTTTCTTATATTTACTGAATATCTACAAATGCTATTATGAAAAAAATAAGTTTCTTCTTTTGTACTTTATTAGTTTTTATTTCATGTGATAACTCACAAAAAAAAGTGGCTTCTAAAGAAATAAATGAATCAGAATTAATTAAAAAAGCACGTAAAATTCATGAAGATGTAATTACTCTTGATACACATTGCGACATTAATATTAAAAATTTTACAGACTCTATAAATTACACGCAACGATTAGATAATCAGGTCAATTTGCCTAAAATGAAAGAGGGAGGTCTCGATGTAGCTTGGTTTATCGTATATACAGGACAGGATACTTTATCTGATATGGGCTATAAAAAAGCATATGATAATGCGATATCTAAATTTAATGCAATTCATAAATTGACTAAAGAATTAGCTCCCAATGATATTGAATTGGCACTTACACCTGATGATGTGCGTAGAATTAGTAAAACAGGAAAAAAAGTAGCTATGATTGGTATTGAAAACGGATACCCGATTGGACAAGACATTTCTAATGTTAAAAAATTCTATGATTTAGGTGCACGCTATATGTCATTAGCGCATAATGGGCATAGTCAACTAAGCGATTCTAATACAGGCGAAAAAGATAGTATATGGTTGCATGATGGTCTAAGTGACTTAGGTCGCAAAGTTGTGTCAGAAATGAATAAGTATGGTATGCTAATTGATTTATCACATCCATCTAAAAAAGCTAATTTAGAAATGATTAAACTGTCGAAAGCACCTGTAATTGCTTCACACTCATCGGCTAGAGCCTTGTGTAACCATAGTAGAAATTTAGATGACGAACAGCTTTTAGCAATTAAAGAGAATGGTGGTGTTGTTCAAACAGTTGCTTTTACTTCTTACTTGAATACCAAAAAATATGAATTGAGAAATGAAGAAATTAAAGAGCTAGAAAAAAAAGTAATGGATTCTTTAGGATATAAGTGGCTAGAAAGAAAAGATATTATGGCACTTCCTAATTCAGAACGTGAAACTTATATAGAAAAATATATAGAAATGGTTGGTATCGTTAAGAAGAAAGCAAAAAACATGAAAAGCCTACCTCCTGCCGTAAATGTATCAGATTTAGTAGATCATATTGATTATATGGTTAAGCTTATTGGAATTGATCATGTAGGAATAAGTTCCGACTTTGATGGAGGTGGTGGTATTGAAGGATGGGAAGATGCCTCAAAAACTTTTAATGTTACACTAGAATTAGTAAAACGTGGATATACTAAACAACAGATTGAAAAACTTTGGAGTGGTAATCTCTTAAGAGTGTTAGATAAAGCACAAGAAGTAGCAAAACAAATACAAGCTCAAGAATCCTCTATTTAAATTGCTACATGAAAATCTTACAACAAACATTTTTATTACTTTTTATATTAGGAATTGCAAGTAATAGTCAGGCTCAGTCGGCAGATTTAAATATCGATATGCTGATTGAAAATAAAAACCCCAATGTTCGTTCTATAGTAAAATTCACCATAATTATTAATAATGCGGGATATAGTGATGCTACAGGAGTAACTGTAGTAAATGAATTTTCTAATGGCTATGGAGATATTGAGATACTTACGGAAGGTGGTGTACTTTCTGGCAATAGAATAAGTTGGTCACAAATTGAAATACCTGCATACTCAAATAAATATTTCCATTTTAAAGCCAAAGTACTTTCTACAGGTGAATATCTAAATAAAGCAGAAATCGTTTCATCAGATATTAATGATCCTAATAGTGACCCAGAAAGTGGTTTTGATACTGATGATTATGAAGATGAACTGCTAGATGATGATGAGATAATAGTTGATGATATTGTTCCCGTGCCTTCAGATTTTGATAAAGATAATATATATGATATCAATGACTTAGATGATGATAATGACGGCATACCTGATATAAATGAATCAAATACCGTAAATCCAGATGATGATTTTGACAATGATGGTACGCCTGTTTATTTAGATGATAATGACAATAATTTTGATATAGGAGATCAAAATAACAGTGTAGAAAGTTTTTTTGATTTTGATAATGATGGTATTCCTAATCATCTCGATTATGACACTGATGGAGATGGTATTTTCGACATGTTTGAATCTGGTCATAGATTAATTGATGGAAATACAAAAGGTAAAATAATAAGCTCTTTAGTAAATTTTGGAGTTAACGGATTGTTCAATAAGCTCGAAACTGCTGAAGATAGTGGTTTATTAATTTCTCCGTTACTGAACACAGATAACGACGACAATCCAAACTTTATGGATGAAGATGATGATAATGATGGTATTTTAACGAAGGATGAACAGCCAGACCCTAATGGAGATGGTGTACCCGATGATGCCGTTGATACTGATAACGATGGCATACCAGATTATTTAGACGCAGATAGTGGCCAAAATAAATTACAAACAGAAGATTCTTTACTAGTAGAACCCAATCAAAATGAGGTGAGAACGGCAACCATTTCGGTAAAAAACGCTTTGGTAGATGTTAAATTATTTACAGAAAATGGTATTGAAGTTACCCCAGATGTAACGAAAATTGGTAATTTAGTTCAATTAGATATTTCTAATTTAGATTCTGGCACGTACTTTTTGCAATTTAAATACAACAATAAAGTTGATATCAAACGAATGGTTATTGATTAGGGTGAAATATGGCTAAAATGGCCTCAGTAATTCGCTTTGGCTTCTTCGTAACTCTATCTAATAATACCCACGTTGTTTTACATTTACAAAGTAGTTTGTTTTCAGTAGATATTTCTACGATTCTTATAGATTTTACACCTTTTGATTCATCAATCCAAGTTACTACGGTAATCTCATCATTTAAAAAAGACTGATTGATATAATCTATTTCATGGCGTAAAGCCATCCATACATTAGTTTCTTTTATGCTTTTAGATGCTAGAGTATTCCAGTGCTTTTCTGATGCTTCTTGCACCCATTGTAAATACACAATATTATTTACATGATTTAATTCATCTAAATGTTCTTTTTGAACACTAAAAGAATAACTGAAAGATACCTTGTTTGAACTATTGCTATTCATCAATTAATCTGTCTTTTACATATTCAATCTCTGTTTTACCATGTGGCTTAGGTTTACCATCATTACCAAGATTCACCATGATGATATTATCAACAGTAATAATAGTTTCTCTAGTCATTTTGTTTCGCACTTCGCATTTTAAGACAAGAGAACTTTTACCAAACTTAATTACTTCAATACCAATCTCAATAATATCTCCTTGTTTTGCCGAACTTTTAAAATCGATTTCTGACATATACTTTGTAACAATTTTCGAATTATTTAATTGTATAATAGTATATAGTGCAGCTTCCTCATCTATCCAAGCTAAAAGGCGCCCGCCAAACAATGTTCCATTCGGATTTAAATCCTCCGGCTTTACCCATTTCCTAGTATGAAATCTCATGTTTTACGTGTTAAAATTTTAATAAACTTCTGATTTTTATTTACTTACAAAAGATTTAAACAGTAACTTTAATTCAGAGAATTAAGAGATAAATATAATGAGATATTTATTTATAGTATGCTTATTAACGATTAGTTGCGTGAATTCACAAAAAAAGGTTGATCCCTACACTAATGTGGGTGGTCCTTGTGAAGGCTGTGAGGCTGTTTATGAATATGGAACGAAATCTTTGAATGCAATTGATACATTACCAGATTTTAATTCTGCTGAGCAGAAAATAAAAATTACTGGAACTATTTTTGAAAGTGACGGTAAAACTCCTGCAAAAGATATTATTGTGTATGCCTATCATACTGATGAAAATGGCATCTATCCTAAAAAAGCGACGTCTCAAGGTTGGGAAAAACGGCATGGCTATCTTAGAGGTTGGATAAAAACAGATAAAACGGGCGTTTATACTTTTTATACATTTCGACCTGCATCCTACCCTAATACTACGATAGAACAGCATATTCATTTAACAATTAAAGAACCAAATAAAAATGAATACTATATTGACGATATAACTTTTAATGATGATCCCAATTTAAGTGAAAGAACAAAAAATAAAAAACGACCTAGAGGTGGTAGCGGGATTGTCTCTTTAAAAAAAGACAAGCAATTAATGACTGCTAAGCGCGATATTATTTTGGGACTTAATATTAACAACTATCCTTTAGAATAATGTAAGAGCTTTCTTGCTCATTTTAGGAACAATTAGATTAGTACCTAATGCTTTATTTAAATTTTTAACAAAATGTGCAGAAAGTAATGGCGAAGCTTTTTCTAAATTCTGGTGTACAAAAAAATGTATTTTTTTTAAACCTAAATCACTCCATTCTTTCAATCGTACAACCCAGTCATCTAATCTATTATAGTCACTAGTGTGATTTGCACCTACATAACGAATAAACGCTTCATTATTGGTAAGGCGCATATGCATAATATCTCTTCTGCCTGCTGTGTCAACTAACACATTTGCAATATTATTTTCCTCTAAAAGTTGATACAGTTCTTTAGCAATCTTTTCATCGTTAAACCAACTTGTATGTCTAAATTCTATAGCCAAGGGTATCTCTTTAGGCCAACCTTCAGCAAATTTTATCACCCTATCAAAGTCTTTTGGTGCAAAATTGGTATGCATTTGTAAAAAAATGGTACCCAGTTTTTCTTTTAAATTTGAAGCAGCATATAAATAATTATCTACAGATTCAGCAATATCATTCAAGCGTTTCCAATGGCTTATTTCTTGATTCAGTTTTGGAAAAAACTTAAAGTTTGTAGGGGTTTTATCATACCATTTCTGAAACTGTTCTGGAGGGAAAAAGCGATAAAAAGTCGCATTGAGTTCAATACTATTAAACTGCGTCGCATAATATTCGAGTTCATCTTTGGTACCTCTTGGGTAAAAACCTTTTAGATCTGACCTATTCCACTTTGCGCAACCCACATATGCTTCTGACTCACTATTTGATTTTAAAGATGTTAACAATCGTTTAGTTTCTGGATGATCTTTAGGCAATGTAAAATCAATTAAACTGGGGTTTTCTACGCTTCCGAATTTCATGCTAAATAGTTGACAATTTGTTAATAAGAATAATTTTTCTGTTTATAACCAAGTATAGCTTTCAGTAAATTTAAGCAAACTTCTACAATTATGAATTCGCGAGACATGAATCTTTTACATTTACGACCCGAAATTCCGTCGGCTATAATTTCTTCTTCTATGTCTTCTGATGAGCAGTTTCAAAATAAAACCTTGCGCCCCATTATTAAACTTCAAAACAACTTGCTGGTTGAGATGTTTAAAAATTATGCTCGTAAACAAAAGAATAGATTTTATGAATTACATCTTGAAGGACGTTATAAGTATATCGAAAATGCAATTCAAAAAGATACAAAGTTTAGAAATTCGTTAAAAGGTATGATTATGGGGCAGTTTACTTTAGAAGAATACGCACTTTATATTGAAAATTCTTCGGCTTTAAATAAACGTATGATGAATCTGGTAATTGAACGTCTAAAAGATCAAATACAATTATTTGAAAACGAATTGGCGTATTAGTAAGCCAACTGCAATACATATTGCAAAACTCATTAGTGTACCAATTAAAACATATTCTGTTTGTTTTCGTGCACCCTTAGAATCACTAAAGCGTAATATTGATTTTGCTCCAATTAAAAAACCTATTGCAGAAAAGTTACTAGATAATACAAAAGTAAGTACTAAAATGCGCTCAAAAATACCAATATAACGTCCTGCTTTTTTTAAACTGGTTTGTTCTTTCTCTTCTACTACAATTTCTTCTTGCCAACGTTGCGTAAATTTCCCTATTATAAATCCAACAGGGTAGATTACAAGAATATATCCTATCGTTATGGCAAGACTTACTTTTGAAGAGAAAAAATCTTTAATAGCAGGTAGAAAATTGCTGAAATTATCGGTTAAATATAAATAGGATAATACTATGATTATCAGATGAAAAAATTGATCTAAAAGAAATATTTTTAACGTGTCTTTTTTCTGATTCAATTTCCATAAATCAATAAAAAAGTGTGATATCATAATACCAATTGGCACTAAAAAGCCGTCCCAATCTTGTAGAAACAGATATGTAAAAAAGCCAGCTAGAAAAGAGTGTACGTATAAATACCATGATTTAGCTTTGAGTTGTTGCTTATGCGCAACCATTTTACTGCTCTGTAGTACAAAATCTGTTATAATATGAGCTAATAGTAATTGTAATACTATGATAAAATTACTAGACATCTTTTATATGTTTTGTTATGGCAACTTTGTAACGTTTTAATAGTAAAGCAATTGAATCCCAGTTTGCTGCTTTTTTACGATGATTAACAGCCGACTGATTAATTCCGAGTTTTTGAGCTATTTCTTTCTCTTTCTTCCCTTTATGTAGGTAGTACACTACTTCTGCTGAGGCCAAGCTCCATTTACTGGTTACGCTATCTAATAAGCTAAAATGAACATTAAATTCATGATCTAAATCATCATGGCCAGTTTTTATAAGTAAACGCGGATAATCACCTTTCATGCTATCTAAGGTTTTTCCTGAAAATTGGAAAGCTTCTCCGTTAGATTCAAATATAGATTCGCGTTTTAAACTAATGGTGCCTATGCCTATAGCAATACGAAAGTCAGGCAAACCAGAAACTTTAGTATTTTTAATGTTTAATTTATTTATGGCAGTTTTTATTGAAAGTACTACATCTAAAGCATTACTAACATCAAAGACAACTCCTTGAAAACTATCACCTCGAAAAACTTTTAGATTAGCATCGTATGTATCTTTTAGATATTCAAATTCCTGATTTAAAACATCAAGAATCCTATCTAACTCCGAAGGTTTATATTTTGTGGAATCAATTAAATCTCCTGTAATAACAGCTTCTTGCATGTAACAAAGATATAAAAAATATTAGTCTGTAGGCTAATAATGTATAAATATTAGTCTGTAGGCTAATAATACATAAATATTAGTCTGTAGCATAATAATTATACGATAGGTTCACCATTGAGGTTGGTCGTTAATACATCACTCATATAATCAAAGTAAGGTCTTATGGCTTTAAATGCTGTATCAGCTTGTTTTAAGAAATCTGGAGAAGTGACTTCAGTATCACTAAATTTTTTAGTAAAAATGAATTGCTTTTTCTTTATGAGATCGATTGCTGAATGCTCTTTATTAAAACCTTTAGGAGCCGTTTTTACCTCGTCGCCAACAAAATCTCCCCAAATAGTTTTAAATTTCTTATTTGAGATAATTTTACGAATTTCGGTGTCGTCTTGTTCAAACTCTTTACGAATTCTAAGGAGATCATCTTTGTGAGGCTGCCAAAAACCAGTAGCGATAAAAGAATCACCAGGAGCTATATGTAAATAATACCCACCACGTAAGTGAGGCTTTTTTCGATGAAAGGAACCCCCAAAATGTGTTTTGTAGGGAGTCTTATCTTTAGAAAAGCGAACGTCACGGTAAATTCTAAATAATTTTAACGTATCTACATTATCATGTTTTTGAAGCGCAGTATGTACTTCTGTGTAAAATTTTTTAACATCAGCTTCTATATCTTTAAAAGTAGGTTTGTTCTCAGTAAACCATTCTCTGTTATTATTTTTTTGTAGTTTTTTTAAAAAAGTGAATACATTCTTAGAAACAGTAGCTGCCATATAACAAAAATTTAGAAAGTCTAAAGTACAATTTTTTGTACTTTTAAGAGTAATGAAAAATCAAAAAAACAAAGCACTTAAATTACAATACGAAGGATTTTTAAGCACTCAGTCACTGTTTGAAGATACATATAATAAAGAATTTCAAGTATTTGATATAAAGAAAGTTAAACCTAAACAGTTTAATTTAAAAATTAACGAAAATTTACGTTTAGGAAAGCTTGTTGAACGTTTCGTATCCTTTCAATTACTTCAAGATGAATCGATACAGAGTATCGTAGAAAATGTTCAAATTCGAAAGGAAAAAGTAACGATAGGTGAATTAGATTGTATCATTACCAAATTTGGGCAACCTATACATTTAGAGATTGTATATAAATTTTATCTGTTTGATAAAACTGTAAGCAACTCAGAAATTGAATGTTGGATAGGATCTAATAGACGTGATAGTTTATTAAAAAAACTAACCAAACTTAAAGAAAAGCAATTACCACTACTCTATCATGAAGCAACTAAAAAAACGCTTTCTCATTTAAAACTAAATGTGAACGAAATAAGTCAACAAATTTACTTTAAGGCACAATTATATGTACCACTAAGTGATATTGACAAAACATTTGATAACATAAACACAGATTGCATTGAGGGTTTTTATATTCACAAGAACGAAATAGTTCAATTTAGAAATTGTAAATTTTATATTCCAACAAAGTTAAATTGGTTGATACAACCTTTTGTAAATGTAGCTTGGTTAAACTTTGAAGATTTTCGAATGGAATTACAAAAATTCATCATAGAAAAATCATCATCACTGTGTTGGTTAAAAAAACCTAATGGTGAGCTAACTAAATTTTTTGTGGTTTGGTGGTAACGTTTAAATGTTTCTTATATAATCTCCTAAGGTATCGTTGAACTGAATTCCTTTTGTAAAACGTTTTTTATGTAGTTTTTTAAACTCAACCAATCCCCATAAAATAAATTCTTTTAGAAAGTAACTATCCTTTTCAGGAAAATCTGGTTGATAATCTGCAATTAGCACATCTAATGGTTTAATAAAATCTAATTGATCTTTATACAAACTATCATTCATATCATCTAACAGCTCAACATCTTCTTGTTTATAAAACCATTCGACAATCGCATCATAAGGTGTAACATCACCATGATGCACTAATTTTTTTACTTCAGGAAAATAATCTAGAAACAATGTTTTAATCGCATTACCCAATAGAATTTGAGCCACCGAAGAAGCTCCCTCTTGTTCCCCTTCATATACCAATTCTACTTTTCCGGTTATTGCTGGAATAACACCCAGAAAATCCATTAATCGTATTGAAGTCGCAACATCGTCGTTCATGAGGCTTCTTCGTTCAGCGGTACTTAATAAATTTTCAAAAATGGTAATACTCATTCTAGCACTAACCCCACTTTTAGCATCGATATATTCACTTTCTCTAGCTTCAAAACTCACTTGTTCTACCAATTCCTTAGCGAGTTGAGGCACATATAAAGCGTCTTTTTGTTGGTTCACTAAATTGGCTTCTTGCTGTGTTATTTGCTGTGCTATTTCTATATTTTGAGGATAATGTGTAAGAATTTGAGAACCAATACGATCTTTTAAAGGCGTAACAATACTACCTCTATTCGTATAATCTTCAGGATTGGCTGTAAAAATAAACTGAATATCAAGAGGCAGTCGCAATTTAAAACCACGAATCTGAATATCGCCTTCTTGTAAAATATTGAATAGTGACACTTGAATCCTAGCTTGTAAATCGGGTAATTCATTAATTACAAAAATTGAACGATTCGCTCTTGGAATCATTCCGAAATGAATGACACGATCGTCTGCATACGTAAGCTTTAAATTCATTGCCTTTATAGGATCGACGTCACCTATAAGATCAGCCACAGTAACATCTGGAGTTGCTAATTTTTCATAGAATCTTTCACTACGATGCATCCAAGTAATTGGTGTATTTTCCCCTTTTTCAGTAATTAAATTTTGAGCATATCTAGAAATAGGATGAAAAGGATCATCATTAATTTCTGAACCTTCTACAACAGGTATATATTCATCTAATAAATTAATCATAAGTCTGGCTAAACGCGTTTTGGCCTGGCCTCTTAAGCCTAATAGATTAATATTATGACGTGATAAGATAGCAGTTTCTAATTCAGGAATTACAGAATTTTCATAGCCCCAAACTCCTTCGAAAACTGTTTCTCCCTTCTTTATTTTTTCAATTAAATTCTTTCTAAGTTCGTCTTTTATAGAAATTGATTGGTACCCCGCTTTCTTTAACGCTTTTAATGACGTAATCTCTTTATAATTCATAGTTAATAACCTCTTAATCTTTTTTTTCTATTCTGTTCATAATCTTCAAATATCATTTCACCCAACCCTTTTAGCCCTGTATAAAATGCTTTTCCTTGATTGGCTTCTGTAAAATGCTGTACAAATTGCATCAAATACGGGTCTTGTGCAATCATAAATGTAGTAATGGGTATGTGCAATTTTCTAGCTTGACTCGCCATGGTATAGCATCGTTCAACAATGTGTTTATCGAGTCCGTTACTATTTTTATAATACGTACCATCAGATAAGCGCATACAGCTCGGTTTACCATCTGTGATCATAAAAATTTGTTTATTGGTATTTCGTTTACGACGAAGTAAATCCATCGCTAACTGTAAACCAGCTACTGTATTCGTATGATAGGGCCCTACTTTTAAATATGGTAGATCTTTTATAGCAATTGGCCAGGCATCATTACCAAAAACAAGAATGTCTAAGGTGTCTTTAGGATATCTTGTCGTTATTAATTCTGCCAACGCCATAGCCACTTTTTTTGCGGGTGTTATTCGATCTTCTCCATACAATATCATGCTATGACTAATATCGATCATCAACACAGTGCTCATCTGAGCCTTAAAATTGGTTTCCCCTACTACAAGATCGTTTTCATGCAACGAGAAATTATCAATACCATGATTTACTTGAGCATTTTTAATACTTTCAGTCATAGAAATCTGATCTAAAGAATCACCAAAACGGTATTTTCTAAACTCACCTGTTTCTTCATCACCTTGCCCAATAGTATTAGTTTTATGATTTCCTTTTTGACTTTTACGTAGTTTTCCAAAAATTTGATCTAAAGCACGCTGACGAATTTCTTGTTCTGTCTTAGCCGTAATTTTTAAACCGCCTTGACCATTCAGATTTTCTATTTCTTCTCTCAAATATCCTTTTTTCTTAAGATCTTCTACAAAATCATCAAGAGTATATTCGGGTGTAGTAAGATTATATTCTTCATCTAGTTGCTTGAGCCAATCTAAGGCTTCATCAACATCACCTGAAGTATGTGTAATGAGCTCCTTAAAAATATCGAATAGTGCATCGAAAGGCGATTTACTTGGAGCCTCATACGTTTCAAACCGTAACCCTTTTTTAAAAATTGAATTCACTCTATAAAAATACGACAATATAGTACCGAAAACAATTTTAGGATAGACATTAAGAAAATTTTATAAATTGCAATTGTAAACTATTATTAACCAATTAATTATTAAAACTATGAACAATCAATTAACAAATAAAGTACCCGTTTGGTTTTGGATCGTAAGTGTTGTTGCATTATTATGGAACAGTGCTGGTGTATATGCTTATTTGCAGCAAGCGTATATGACTGATGAAGCAATTGCTGCGTTACCTGAAGCTGAACAAGCCTTATACACTGATATTCCATCCTGGTATATAGCGTCTTTTGCTATAGCCGTATTTGCAGGACTTATTGGATGTATTCTTCTATTATTAAAAAAGAAACTAGCCTACACGGTCTTATTAATTTCTTTAATTGCAGTAATTATTCAAATGAGTTACCTAACGTTTTCATTAAAAATGGCTAATGCGATGACGCCATTGATTGTTATTGTTTCACTTTTTTTGGTTTGGTTTGCAAAAAATAGTGTTAACAAAGATTGGTTGAAATAAAATAACCTAAAAGACTAAAAGCATTTTTCAAAACGCTTTTAGTCTTTTAATTTATTAAGATCTTTAAATTGTGTATTAGCATAGTTATAACCGTATGCCCACCATTTTTTCATCAATTTCTTATTAAACACTAAAGAATTCGTTGTTAAAACAGTAGGTGTATAAAACAAGTTAAGCTTCACACCTTTATGTTTGGCTTCTAATTTACCGATAGTCACATTATGACGCTCTACATGATCGAGCATAAAACCAAATACACTTTCCATTAATGAGAACGGATTTTTTGAAGGTAATCGGTTCATTTTAGAAACTTCGGTCTCTAAAATTATGGCATCTACTTCAGTAGCACCTCTTAAGATAGCTTCTCTTATAGGTACAATACATCCAAAACCACCATCAGCATATTCACAATTATTTTTTTGCAACACACTCATAAAGGGTACATAATTACAAGAGCCCCATATCCAGTCACAAAAATCATCATATTCCCAATCTTTAATTGATTTATATTCTACTTCATTCGTTGTGAGATTAGAAACTGTAATGATTACATCTTTATTAGATGCTTTAATAATATTAAAATAACTCTCTGTTACATAACGCTTAATAAAACGCCGAAGGTTTTTACTTTCTCCAAAGGTTTTACGGCCATTGATAAAATTCCATAAAGTATTAAAGTGATTTACGCTGACCACTTTTTCGCCATGTACAGTTTTAACCACAAATGGGTTATTGCTGAAAATTTTTCGCTGACTTACGGTAGTATAAATTGCTTTTAATTCTCGTAATTTACCTAAAGCTAAATGAGTAACCATTAAACTTCCTGTAGAAGTACCTAAAAACAAATCATATTTTTTATTTTTCTCTTCGATAAGATATTCTGCAACACCCCCAGCAAAAGCACCTTTACTTCCTCCACCAGATATTACCAAAGCCCTCATAAAATACGTAGAAAGTTAATTGTTTTTGATTAAAAAAATTACTTTTGATAAATCTAATCAAAATAAATAAACTTGAAGTACCCATCCTTATTTTTTCTAGCACTTATCCTAATTATTAGTTGTAAAGAAGAAAATTATGAATCTAGATCTATCGAATCTGTTGAAGTAATTAAATTTAGCATTGATAGTGCTAGTATAAGGGCTATAGCAGTTTCAAAGAACACCTCTCCTATTTTTGCAACAAATAATGGATATTTTGGAGCTATTTCTAATGATACCATTCATACACTTCCGCAGTTTAAATATGATACAATAATTCCTCATTTTAGGGCTATAGCCAATAATGGAATTTCAAATTTTATACTTTCTGTAGGAAATCCTGCTTTACTATATAAGGTTGATGGTAATAAAAGTAAATTAGTTTATAAAGAAGAACATAAAAAGGTATTTTATGATGCTATGAGATTTTTCGATGAGAAAAATGGGATTGCTATGGGGGATCCTACCGAGGATTGTTTGTCTATAATTTTAACCAATGATGGTGGCACTACATGGCAAAAAATTTCTTGTGAAGATGTACCAAAAACTGAAGACGGTGAGGCTGCTTTTGCGGCAAGTAATACCAATATTGCGACATATAAAAAAAATGCTTGGATCGTAACGGGTGGTAAAAAAGCTAGAGTTTTTCACTCATCGGATATGGGAAAAACATGGTCAGTCTATGACACACCCATCATTCAAGGTAGTACTATGACTGGAATTTACAGCGTTGACTTTTATAATGACCATGATGGAATCATTATAGGTGGTGATTGGGAAAATAAAGATAGAAATACTTCAAATAAAGCGATTACCAAGGACGGTGGTAAAACATGGAGACTTGTAGCTGATGGTGCTGAACCTGGTTATAAAAGCTGCGTTCAATATGTTCCAGATACACAAGGGAAAGAATTATTTGCTGTTGGGACAACTGGAATATCGTATTCTAACGACTCAGGTCTTACTTGGAAAAAAGTAAGTACAGATGAATATTACACAATACAATTTGTCAATAGAAATTTAGCATGGCTGGCTGGCAAAAACAAAATAGGAAAACTAATACTAAAATAACTTATGAGAAGATTACTTTTTGCATCGATCACCTTATTTATACTACTAAGTTCATGTAAAAAAGATGATTTATTGTCGGAATTTAATTGTAATAAAAGGGCACATCAATATGAACTTAAAGAATATAGAGATGTGTTGAAAAAGTTTAGAATTGATATTCCAAAAAGTTGGAAAACACAGTTGTATTATGATGAATTTCAATCACAAATATATAGTGCAGACACCACAAAAAATTTAACAAATACCTATATTTTAGATGTGTCTTGGCACCAAGGAGAGTTAAACTTAAATGCTGACTTTGCTAAACGCGTAAGCGATACTTTAGCGATTGTTGAACAATTAACTATAGTAAAATCTAACTTTAGTAAATTCAAAGAAAAACCGTGTTATTGGACACTCTCTAAAGGTAAAAAAGGAAAATATGACCATAATAATTTACAAATCTATATTAAGACAGCGGCAGACGAATATTATACCATAAATACAAAATTATATGGAGATGAAAATGTAGAACAACGTTTTTGTGAAGCTATAAATTTAGCCCAGAAAATAAATTTTATTGAATAATATTTTATATCCTTTTTTGAAGTAAACTAAATAGATAATACCTCTATAATGAAAAAAATAACAGAACGTTTTATAAAATACGCAAAAATAGATACCGAATCTGACCCTAATAATCCTGACTTCCCAAGTACAGAAACACAATGGAATCTAGCAAAAATTTTGGTTGACGAGCTAAAAGAAATAGGTTTGCAAGATATTTCATTAGATGATAATTGCTATATCATGGCTACATTGCCTTCAAACCTTGATCATGAAGTACCAACCATTGGATTCATTTCGCATATAGATACGAGCCCAGATTTTACAGGTAAAAATGTAAATCCCCAAATTCACAAGAACTATGACGGTAACGATATTATTTTAAACGCTGAACAAAACATAGTATTATCTCCAGATTATTTCGAAGATCTCTTACTTTATAAGGGGCAAACACTTATTACAACAGACGGCACTACCCTACTCGGAGCGGATGATAAAGCAGGTATCACTGAAATAGTTACGGCGATGGAGTATCTTATAATGCATCCTGAAATCAAGCATGGTACGATTCGTATTGCTTTTACACCAGACGAAGAAGTTGGTAAAGGAGCGCATTTATTTGATGTTGATAAATTTGGGGTCGAATGGGCTTACACGATGGATGGAAGTCAAATTGGTGAGTTAGAATATGAAAATTTTAACGCTGCTGGCGCCAAAGTAATTATAGAAGGTAAAATTGTGCATCCTGGGTATGCAAAAGGAAAGATGATAAATTCTATGCTGATTGCTAATGAATTCATAAACGCACTTCCTGCGAAAGAAATTCCGCAAGAAACAAGTGGTTATGAAGGTTTTTTTCACTTATATGATATGAAAGGAAGCGTTGAAAAAACAGAATTACAATACATCATCCGCGATCATGATATGCAATTATTTGAGGATAGAAAAGTACTTTTTGCTAAAACGGCCGAGCGCATCAACAAAAAACTAGGTAAAGAATTGGTAAAGGTTGAAATCAAAGACCAATACTACAATATGAAAGAAAAAATTGAACCCGTTATGCATATAATCGATATTGCAGAACAGGCTATGAAAGAACTAGCTATAACACCTTTAATAAAAGCAATTCGCGGTGGTACTGATGGCTCTCAACTATCATATAAAGGATTGCCTTGCCCAAATATTTTTGCTGGCGGGCATAACTTTCATGGTAAGTACGAATATGTACCTGTAGAATCTATGGAGAAAGCTGTTGAAGTTATTGTTAAAATTGCAGCGATAACGGCTTTACATGCTAAAAATAAACAAAACGGCTAATATTAGTTATAATTTATTGTTGGTTTTTTAAATAGTTTCCCTTCATATATTTTTGTCATTATAATTTCAAGAAATGAAAAGAGAAGTTTTAGTAGCCTTAGCAGAAAAGTATGGCAGCCCCTTATATGTGTATGATGCGGCTAAAATTGAAAGTCAATACAAAAAATTAACGGGTGCGTTTTCAAAAGTAAAAAACTTACGCATTAACTATGCTGTAAAAGCTCTTTCTAATGTAAGTGTGTTAAAACTTTTTAAGAGTTTTGGCTCCGGAATAGACACCGTATCTATTCAAGAGGTACGACTTGGGTTGTTAGCCGGTTTTAAACCAGAGCATATTATTTATACTCCAAATGGGGTTTCATTGACTGAAATAGAAAAAGCGATGAAATTAGGAGTTCAAATCAATATAGATAATATATCCATTCTTGAACAATTTGGACAAAAGTATCCAAAAGCCCCAGTATGTATTAGAATCAATCCGCATGTCATGGCGGGAGGTAATAGTAAAATTTCTGTAGGTCATATAGATTCTAAATTTGGTATTTCTATACATCAATTACCTCATATACATCGAGTTGTTGAAAATACAGGTATGCTAATCAATGGTATTCATATGCATACAGGATCTGATATTTACGATGTTGATGCTTTTTTAAGAGCTACCGAAATACTGTTTAATGCCGCCGCTTCTTTTAAAGATTTAGAATACATTGATTTTGGTAGTGGATTTAAAGTGCCTTATAAAGAACATGATATTCAAACTGATATTTTAGAGTTGGGTAAAAAATTATCGAAAAGATTCAATGATTTTTGTAAAGAAATCGGTAAAGAATTAACCTTAATGTTTGAGCCAGGCAAGTTTTTAGTGAGTGAAGCTGGTAAATTTTTAGTACAAGTAAATGTTGTGAAGCAGACAACTTCTACCGTATTTGCAGGTGTTGATAGTGGCATGAACCATTTAATTAGACCGATGTTTTACGATGCGTATCACCATATTGAAAATATTTCAAATCCAAAAGGAAAAGAACGTTTTTACAGTGTTGTTGGGTATATATGTGAGACCGATACTTTAGGAGCCAATCGTAGGATAAATGAAATCAGCGAGGGCGATATCTTATGCTTTAATAATGCTGGCGCCTATTGTTTTTCAATGGCTTCGAATTACAACTCTCGTTACCGCCCTGCCGAAGTGTTAATCTTGAAGAGTAAAGATTATCTTATCAGAGAACGAGAAACTTTCGATGATATTTTAAAGAATCAAAAAATTATTGAAATTTAATCGATTTTAGGTAACTTGAATTCATTTAAAACACTAGATTCTTTCATTATTTTTTCAATTTCTTCAGATTTTCTTGGTGCCATAGCCGATAAGTTTACAGGACCATTTTCAGTGATGAGAATATCGTCTTCTATTCTTACGGCAATCCCCCACCATTTTTTATCACAAGGACTTCCTTCGGGTATATAAATACCAGGTTCTACGGTTATGACCATATTTGCTTTATACGGGCCATAATTACCAGGATCGTGCACGTCTAAACCTATATAGTGCGAAGAACCGTGAGGGTAATAGTTATGCTTTTCATCTTTTGAGCTTAGTATTCCTAACTTTGCCAAACCTTCATTAATTACACTTCTTGTAGCAGCATTTGGCGCATTAAATGCATTGCCTATTTTAGCCTCAGCAATCCCAGCTTCTTGCGCTTCATATACCAAATCATAAATTGCCTTTTGCTCGGGAGAAAATTTTCCATTTGCTGGAATTGTTCTGGTAACATCGGCTGTATATCCTCTGTATTCAGCACCTAAATCCATAAGTACCAGGTCATCACCTACTTTCGTTTTATTATTTTCTATGTAGTGAAGAATACAACCATTATTTCCGCCACCTACAATAGAAGGATACCCTTCATATTCTGCACCATATTTTTTATAAACAAATTCATGCACACCTTGAATTTCAGTTTCAGACATATTAGGATGCATAGCTTTCATAATTTCAATTTGACCCACGGCAGAAATTTCAACAGCCTTTTTGAGTAGTTTTAATTCTTCTTTCGATTTGATTTCTCGCAAAGAACCCATTAATCTACCTAAGGTTTGAATATCGATATTGGTTTCAGGTTTCTTTTCTAACCGCATGGTTATTTTTTGTTTGAACTCTTTTCGTAAATCTTCATTAGCAGCATCTTTAAATCCCATCAAGAGTTCATCTTTTTTGAGCTCGGTATAATAATCCATATAGCGACCTAAATTCTGTGCTACATTAGCACTATTTTCAATACTTGTAGCCTTAATCATTTGATAGGCTCTATCTCTGTTAGGGTTTGGTAGTAAATTCTTATTATAGTTAGCTTTTTGCTTAAACTGATTCACTAAGTCGAAGATGTCCGCTTGACTTCTACCGTTTCTATAATCATCCTTAAAATCGAAAATCAACACTTTATCAAATTGTTTAAAATCGATATTTAGGTTTTTAAAATCTTCTCCGTTAAACGTATTTTCAATGCCTAGTTTGCTTTTTGTACCTTCAATTCCCAAACGTCTTCCTGTCCACATTTCGGCTAAAGGGTTCTTACTTTGTACATAGATAAGTTCATTTATAGTATCACCATCTTGATTTTGCGGTTCTGAAAAAACAACCAAAACTGCATTGGGTTCTCTATAACCTGTTAAATAATAAAAGTTTGGGTCTTGATGATATACATAGTCAACATCGTTAGCCCTGTTGCGAACAGGGTTCGCAAAGAATACAGCAACACTGTTTTTTGGCATGTTTTTACGTAGTGCCACTCTCCTATCTTTATGAAATTCTTTAGATAGAAAGTCTTGGGGCACTAGATCTTGCGCTATACTTAGTAATGAAACAGAAAAAATTAATATAATAGATAAGAATACTCTAAGCATTTTTTAAATTTTTGGTGGTTAAATTTACATTTTTTATGGTTTGCGTTTGTGAATAAAATGCTAAAATTAAGATAGATCAAAGTACAGTTTAGTTTGTTTCTTAATGAAATTTCTTCAAACTTCACTTATCAGTCGCTTTAGTTCATTAAAACGGAACCATATCTTTACGTTAGCAAGCATTCCAATGATATTGAAAAAACACATTCTTAAAATTGTCTTACCATACGTTGGGTAATCTAATAATTTTGTGTGGATATTTAAAATTATCATTGTTTTATAAGCATTTTAATATCTCGATAAACAAATACTTGGATTTTACAGAAATACTAGTATTATTTTTACCAGATTTGGTGAAATATGGGTTCATAGTAATAGCATTGATTCTATTCAACTTTTTGATAAGTTCGAGGGCGTAAGAGGAATCGAAAAGTAATTTGCTTGATTCTACTCTAGATACAAAAAACTTTAAAAATAGATTAAAAACGTATCTGAAGTTATTTAGCCCAATAACGTGATTAACATTATTAACATTGATTGGTTTAATTCCAATATTTATTTTCAGAAAAACTGAATTTTGGATTTATTTTTATGCAGCAATTTCTCCAGCTATTCTTCTTTTCTTTTTAGTATTATTATTTGAGTTTAAACGTAAATATAAGGCTATGTATGATAGGTTCTATGACTCCACTTACCATACTTTAATTTTAGCAACATTTCTATTCCTTTTTATCATTTTATCTCCACTTTCCCTTCAAATTGATAAGGCAAAAACAAGTCCAGAGAACGGGGTAACCTTTGAATATAACGATCAAAATATCAAATCGAATAAGAAGCTTATATATTTGGGGCAAACGAAAAAGTATTTATTCTTATTTGATACAAATAAAAGGAAGGCATTTATTTATGAAAGTAGGTTTTTTAACTCAATATATTGGATAATAATTATATTTTTGGAGTCGCTTTAAAGCGACTTTTTTTATGAAAACATTATCTCTAGAATACTTAGTAAGAGTACCCAAGATCGCTTCAGAAAAACCACCATTACTCATTTTATTGCACGGTTATGGTAGTAACGAGCAAGATCTTTTTTCGTTTGCTGAAGAACTACCCGATGAGTTATTGATTATTAGTGCCCGTGCACCATTAACCTTAATGCCAAATAGTTATGCTTGGTATTCAATACATTTTGATAATACCGATGGTAAATTTTCAGATATACCACAAGCCATTAAAGCACGAGAAATTATTGCTACATTTATCGATGAAGTTAAAACGGAGTTTACTACAGACCCTAAAAACACTTTTTTAGTAGGATTTAGTCAAGGCACTATTTTAAGTTATGCCGTTGCTTTATATTATCCTGAAAAAGTGCAACATGTAGTAGCCTTGAGTGGTTATATTAATGAAGAATTATTACCAACTACTGTAACAACAGAGAATTATAAGAATTTAGATTTTTTTATCTCGCACGGTTCAGTAGATCAGGTATTACCCGTAGATTGGGCTCGAAAGGCAAAACCATTTTTAGATAAATTAAATATTGATAATGTGTATTATGAATACCCTGTTGGGCATGGCGTTGCACCACAGAATTTTTATGCCTTTAATAACTGGATTAAAGAACGATTATAATGATGAAAAAAAGCATTTTTTTAGTAACACTATTGCTAGCAATGTATTCGTTTGCGCAAAATGATAATATTAATTGGAGTTCTATACAATTACAAACCAAATTCTCAGAAAAGACTACCTTTAATGTAAAGCCTATCTTTCGATTTAATGAAGATTTTTCAAACTTTCAGAATGCATCCTTAGATATTTTTGTAAATCATAAATTAGGAAAAGGTTGGTCGGCGCAATTAACATCGAGAACTTGGTTTTTACCTGATGGTAAACCCCGTCAGTTTATTTGGCCAGATATTGCCTATGGTTTTTCTAAAGGTGTGCTAAAAATCGATAATCGTTTGCGATATCACCTCGCCCTAGATATTAACGACCGTAAAGACCCTGATTTTTTACGTTGGAGTTTGCGTTTTATGTACAATAAAGGTAAGGTAAAACCTTATATTGGTATTGAGCCTTGGTTACGACTTAATGGTTTTGAAGAATTGCAGCGCATACGGTATATGCCAGGTGTAAGCTGGAAAATTAATGACACCTATGCCCTATCTTTTACGCTTTGGAAAGAAGAAAGTATTAACCTAGAGCCTAAAGCCAGTAATAATATTTGGTTATTAAATCTGTTAGTAAAGATTTAAGCAAATCATTGACTTTCGAAGACAAACATTCGAACTTCGCTTACTTGTACTGAACTTGTTTCAGTAGCACTCGCTAAACGGAATAAAACTCCACTTAGTTTAACGTTAGCATACATTATGAACACAAAGGAATATTTAAGTAGAATCAAGTTTTTTGGTCAAACAAAAGCTGACTTAAATACCTTGAAAAAAATACATCAAAATCATATACTCTCTATTCCATTTGAAAACTTAGATATTCAAAATGGACAAAAAATTAATCTCGAAAAATCGAATTTATTCAATAAAGTTGTCAAATTCAAAAGAGGTGGATTTTGTTATGAATTGAACTATTTGTTCTTGTCTCTGCTAACAAATTTAGGTTTTGATGCTAAAATGATTTCTGCCAGAATATTTGATGACGACAAATTTGGGCCTGAATTTGACCATATGGCGATAATAGTTAATCTTGAAAATGAATCTTGGCTTGCAGATGTCGGGTTTGGAGATTTGTTTCTAGAACCATTGAAAGTTGACCAAGAAAATGAACAAATTGATGGATTCAACACATTCAAAATCAACTTTTTGAACGAAAAATCATATTTACTATCCAAATCTGAAAACGGAACGGATTTTGAAAAAAAGTACGTATTTGATACAAGCGAAAAAAGGTTAGAACAATTTTTACCTCAATGCGAATTAAAGCAAAAATCACCAGACTCATATTTTGTGATAAATAAGGTCTGCACAATAGCGAAAAAGAATGGGCGTAAAACAATTTTTAATTCTAAATATATTGAGAAAGAATCTGGAAACAAAGTAGAATCAATTATCGAAAGTAAAGAGCAGGAAAAAAATATACTGGAAATGGAATTCGGCATAACGCAATAATAACGTATGCTAACAATGCCTAAACTTAATGCAGGATTTAAGGCTAAATCGAAAAGCCTATGTATATTTATGATGTCGCCAAATCTTTTTGATTTGGCTTTATAAAGAAAAAGATAAAACAAAATAAAAAGTTTTGGTTATGTGCTTAATCGGAAATTAATTGCTTTTTAATTCTCGTGCTAACCATAGCCGAGACTATAAGCAAAACTCCAAATATTCGTTTTTTGATTTATCAAAAATAATCCCGAATTTAGTTAACTCCATTTTTAACTAATTCAAGACAATGAAAATCAAAGTATTCTTACTCCTAGCTCTTACAAGTACCTTATTTTTTGCGCAAGATTTTACCAAATCACCGTGGCATATCGTGGCAAAAAATATCGATCCTAATAACTACTACGGTGTTACGGTCGCTAATGGTATGGTAGGCATGGTATCATCACCAGAACCTTTAAAAGTTGAAGAAGTTATTTTAAATGGTGTTTACGATTATTACCAACGAGGTCGTGTGAGTAATATACTAAAATCTTTTAGTCATATGAACATGCATTTAGAAGTTGATAATAGGCGTATTGATAGAAATAGCATTCAAAACTATGCACAAACGCTAGATATGAAGCATGCAAAACTCATGACAACTTTTGATGTGTTAGGTAAAGTGGCGGTGAAACAAGAATTAATGTCATTACGCAACCTGCCCTACACCGCTATGGCTATTGTAGAGATTACTGCCAAGAAAGATGTAGAAATTGTACCTATCAATTTTATTTTTTCACCTAATCACCTAAAAGATGTACGCAATTTGTATTCTGAAATAGACAGACCTCATGTGTTAATTGAACTCATGTCGTCAGTGGCTTCTAGCCCTGGTGATAAAAAATTGGCAGCTGCTACATCTTTTATATTTCCAGAAAAGCATGGTAAGCAGCCTAAAATCATTCATGAAGATTGGGACTATAATATGCACCTCATGAAGTTTAAAAAGCAATTAAAAAAAGGTGAAACCTATCGGTTTGCATTAGTAGGTTCAACACTTTCTTCGGTGCATAACAATGATCCGCATAATGAAGCCGAACGTTTAACTATTTACGCAAAATTAGAAGGCATAAAACGACTAGAAACTGCACATGAAAATGCTTGGAACAAACTATGGAAAAGTGATATCATCATAGAAGGTGATTTAGCTTCGCAAAAAGCTATTCGTTCAGCAATATACCATCTATATTCGTTTGCGAGAAAAGGCACTGCTTATTCATTATCTCCCATGGGTTTATCGGGTCTTGGTTATAACGGGCATGTATTCTGGGATACCGAATTATGGATGTATCCTCCATTACTCGCTTTACAACCAGATATTGCGAAATCATTACTAGAATACCGTTTTGAACGATTAGATGCTGCTAAAGAGAATGCTTTTGCACATGGGTATGATGGTGCGATGTTTCCGTGGGAGTCTGCCGAAAATGGCTCTGAAGATACACCTGTATGGGCATTAACTGGGCCCTTTCAACAACATATCTCAGCAACTGTAGGTTGGGCTTTTTGGAAATACTTCGAGGTAACCAAAGATCTACAATGGTTAGAAACAAGAGGATATCCGGTATTAAAAGAAGTAGCCGATTTTTGGGCAAGTCGCGTAGAACGCAAAGGTGAAGGACGCTACGAGATTAATAATGTGATCGGCGCCAATGAATGGGAAGAAAATATCAACAATAATGCTTTTACCAACGGTATGGTAAAAACCGTATTAGAATATGCTTCGTTAGCAGCAGAAAAATTAGGCAAACAAGCCAATTCAGATTGGCGACATGTAGCTGCTAACATTCCGATTTTAAAATTTCCAGACGGTACTACCAAAGAAAATGAAACCTACAACGGAGCAATGATTAAGCAAGCTGACGTAAACCTACTTGCCTATCCGTTAAAGATTGTCTCAGAAAAAGAGTCTATTCTTAAAGACTTACAATATTATGAGCCCAGATTGGCACCCGATGGTCCTGCTATGGGTGGTGCCATTTTAGCTGTGTTGTACGCGCGTTTAGGCGAAACAGAGAAAGCCTACAAAATGTTTAAAAAGAGTTATGAACCTAATGAATTACCACCGTTTAATGTGTTAGCAGAAACAGCGGGTGGTACCAATCCGTATTTTGCAACGGGTGCAGGTGGCACTTTGCAATCGGTGATTTTTGGTATTGGCGGTCTTGATATTACAGAAGATGGAATTGTAACTTTAAAAACCTCATTACCTAAAGAATGGAAATCGCTAACCCTTAAAGGAATTGGCATCGATAAAAAGACTTTTATAATAGAAAAATAGCAGTTGTTAGAATTTAAAATAATTGGGTTTATTCTTCTTGGTATAGGTATTTTAATCACTTTTTATGGAATAAAATTGATGGTTGAAACCATTATATTTAACAAAAAAGGATTACGAGCTAATGCAAAAATTATTGATTATAAAATCACTAAATCTACTAACGATGGGATTGCACAAACTACTTATTACCCAATTGTATCCTTTAAAGACAGAAAAGGCAAAGAAGTCATCCAAGAATTAAATCAAGGCAAGAGTCATAAGGAGTATAATGATCGAATCTCTATTCTATTTATACAAAATAGAGAGACTTATAAGATTATCGTTGACAATAATGACTTCAAAATAAAATTTCCTTTAATAATTATCGCTGTAGGTGTTTTTCTATTGGTAATTATAATCACATTATTAAAAGACAAGCAAATTTTATAAT
>NZ_JBWQOJ010000041.1:0-28473 GCF_056591795.1 Maritimimonas sp. 2210JD6-3
TAGTTTTAAATATTTTACATGTAATTATAGCATCAGGATGATTAGTTTGAAAATACTTTGCAATTCTTTTTTCAAAAAATAAAATCACTCATTTAAAAGACTATTAATAGCATCTAGATTTGGCGCTAAAATAATTTCTATACGTCTATTTTTTGCTTTACCAGAAACAGAACTGTTACTAGCTATAGGTACAAATTTGCTTCGCCCAGCAGCTGTTATTTGTTTTGGTGAAACATTATTACTAGTTAATATACGGGCAACAGCAGTAGCACGTTTAGTGGAGAGATCCCAATTATCTTGAACAACACCTTTTCCGCCATAAGGTACATTATCAGTATGCCCCTCAATTAATACATCTATATCTGTATTTTGCTTTAAGACACTTGCTAAATTTACCACAGCAGAACGTCCTTGGTTACCAACGGCCCAACTACCAGAACCAAATAGCAATTTATTTTCCATAGAAACATACACTTTACCATTTTTACGTTCTACGGTAAGTCCTTTTCCTTCAAACCCACGTAACGCAGCAGAAACAGCATCTTTCAATTTTTGCATTTTAGCTTCCTTCGCTGCTATCAGCCCTTCAAGTTCGTCAACTCGTTTAGAGCGATTATCTAAATCGCCTTGGAGCTTTTCCAAGCGTGTACCCTCTTTTGTTAACTGCGCTTCTTTTTCCTGTAACTGTAACAAAAGCGCTCTATTTTGTTGCTCTTTTTCAGAAAGCTGTTGACTACTCATTTGTGAAAGTTCATCATATTCTTTTTCAAGTTTAGTCTTTCTATCTGCTAATCGAGCCACCTCGTCATTAAGTTTATCTTTATCTGAGTTTAATTTATCTACTTCTGACTGTAATTGCATTCGACTTGCTTCTAGTTCTTTTTTAGCATCAATAAGATCTTGATTTTCACCAAAGAGTTCTGAATTGTTATCGCGTAAACGATTGTATTTGTCTTCTAATTCGGTATATACTTTTTTAGAGACACAAGAAGCTAGTAGGCTGCTAAGAATAAGGATTGAAAGAAATTTTTTCATGACTAATTAAATTTTCAATGTCATTGCGAGGAAGAATGACGAAGCAATCTTTTAAACAGATTCCTTCACTTCGTTCGGAATGACAACATTAAAAAAGTAATCTTTTCTTCTATAAATCTATTTATTGTTTTTAATTCTAACTAATCTCAACACCAATCGGGCAATGATCTGAATGCTTAGCTTCTGGTAAAATATAAGCTCTTTTTAAGCGATCTTTCAGCGATTCGGTCGCCATGCAATAATCTATACGCCATCCTTTATTATTATTTCTTGCATTCGCTCGATAACTCCACCAACTATAATGATGCGGCTCTTTATTAAAATGTCTAAAAGTGTCTATAAATCCACTATCAATAAACTTGCCAATCCACTCACGTTCAATAGGTAAAAAACCAGAGACACCTTTCATTTTTGGATTATGAATATCAATTTCTTCATGACAAATATTATAATCGCCACAAATGATTAGGTTGGGAATTTCTTTTTTTAGCTGATTTATATATTCATGAAATTCAGCCATATAATTTAACTTAAAATGCAGACGATCGTCATTAGTGCCTGAGGGCAAATACAAACTCATTATAGAAACATCATCAAAATCTAATCGAAGATTTCTACCTTCAAAATCCATAGTTTCTATGCCTGTACCGTATTCAACATGATTGGGCTTAATTTTTGATAAAACAGCGACACTACTATAGCCTTTTTTTTGAGCCGAAAACCAATAATGATATGGATAACCAGCTTGTTCAAAAACTTCAAGGTCAAGTTGTTCTTTATGTGCTTTGGTTTCTTGAATACAAATTACATCTGGATCTGCGGCTCGTAACCAATCTATAAAGCCCTTTTTTAGGGCTGCACGAATTCCATTAACGTTATAAGAGATAATATTCATTTAATAATTACTTTTTTATCACTAAAAATCCATTTTAGCTCAATTTTTTCATTTTGTTGCTCCTTAATCTTTTTTACTTTGGGTGATAAAAAATAAGCCAAAGCAATATTTATAATAAACCTAGGAACCGTAGCTTTTAATCCAAGAATAAAAAACATAATGGAACCTATAACAACTAAATTAAAGTGAAAAATATACGGATAATATAGTTTTAATAACCTCATGTTTAAGTCAAAACAATTGACTAAATAATCATTTCAGGAATTTCACCCTCAACAATCAAGGTGCCTTCAGTTGCATTTTTAATATCTTCAATAGAAACTCCAGGGGCTCTTTCTAATAAATGAAAAGCATTATCTATTACTTCTAAAACTGCCAAATTTGTTACGACTTTAGTAACACAACCAACTCCTGTTAAAGGCAATGAGCATTTTTTTAGAAGTTTAGATTCCCCTCTTTTGTTAGTGTGCATCATTGCAACGATGATATTTTCAGCAGAAGCTACTAAATCCATCGCTCCTCCCATACCTTTTACCATTCTACCAGGGATTTTCCAGTTAGCAATGTCACCGTTTTGAGCGACTTCCATTGCACCTAATACGGTGAGTTGCACATGTTGACCACGAATCATGGCAAAGCTGGTAGCCGAATTAAAAATCGAGCCGCCATCTAAAACAGTAACCGTTTGTTTACCTGCATTGATCAAATCAGCATCAACATTTTCCTCATATGGGAAAGGACCCATACCTAGCAAACCATTTTCACTTTGAAATTCAACAGCAATTCCTTTAGGAATATAATTTGCCACAAGTGTGGGAATACCAATACCTAAATTAACATACCATCCATCTTGTAGTTCTTGAGCTATTCTTGTTGCAATACCTATTTTATCTAACATATCAATTTGATAATGTTTTGATTTGAAAGTTTGAAAATCATTTCTTCTTAGAGGATGAAATAATTTTACTAATTATCTTGATAATAGTTTTCAAATCAGTTAATATATTTTTATCCGGATTTGGATAATGTTTTGATTGTTCGCAAAGCATTAGCCAATACTCTAATTCATCTGCTTCTTTAGCCGAAATTTTAAATTTGTGTATAAAATCTGCTTTACTTTCAGCATTTTGAGCTTCTTTTATATTTGCACCGATAGAAGTTCCATTTCTAAAGATTTGAGAAGCCATCTCAAACTTCTTTAAGGTTCTTAGTTCTTCTGAAAATTCAATTATTTTTAATGAAAATTCTAAAGTTAAATTTACAATTAAATTATCTCTATCATTCCTCATTATCAAATTTTCAAATTAATCAATCGATTAATTTTTAGGTGTTACTGTTCTGTTTTCAATACGTTTTTCATAGTGCTTTCCTTGAAATATACGCTGCACAAAAATTCCTGGTGTGTGAATTTGATTTGGCTCTAATTGACCCGCTGGCACCAATTCTTCTACTTCGGCTACTGTTATGTTACCAGCCATCGCCATCATAGGATTAAAATTTCTCGCTGTTCCTTTATAAATAAGGTTTCCAGCGGTATCTCCTTTCCAAGCTTTTACAAATGCAAAGTCAGGTTTAAAAGCATGTTCTAAGACATACATTTTACCATTAAATTCACGAGTTTCTTTTCCTTCAGCGACTTCTGTTCCATAGCCAGCAGGTGTATAAAAAGCAGGGATGCCTGCTCCTGTGGCACGACAGCGTTCTGCTAAGGTTCCTTGAGGAATTAAATCTACCTCTAGTTCTCCACTTAACATTTGACGCTCAAACTCATCATTTTCACCAACATATGAAGAGATCATTTTTTTAATTTGACGTTTTTGAAGGAGTTGCCCTAATCCAAAATCATCGACGCCAGCATTATTTGAGATACAGGTTAAACCTGAAATACCTAGTTTTACTAATTGAGCAATACTATTTTCAGGGATACCACATAAACCAAACCCACCAAGCATAAAAGTCATATTACTTTCAACGCCCTGTAAGGCTTCTTCTACATTATTTACAACTTTATTAATCATAATGTTTTATTAAAATTCTGGTATGTTATTTACAGCAGTAGAATCTGCTGCTTGTTGTGTTTGCTTATACTTTTCACAATCAAGTTCTATATTTAGGTTGTTAGGCTTTTCAAATGCTTTATCACTAATATTTAATTCTTTATTTGCATAGCATTTTTGCATGTATAATGCCCATATTGGTAATGCCATTGCAGCGCCCTGCCCGCGACCAATATCTGGAAAATGCGCAGCTCTATCTTCTGCACCCACCCACACACCTGTGGTTAAGTTAGGGACAATACCCATAAACCAGCCGTCAGATTGATTTTGTGTAGTTCCTGTTTTGCCCGCAATAGGATTCTTGAATTTATATGGGTAACCCGATACAATGCTATCAGGATATTTAGCGCCAGATGTTCGTAATCGTACACCAGAACCAGCTTTGGTTACACCTTCTAACAGGTTAAGAATTGTATAAGCCGATTGTTCACTTAAAACTTCTTTTGTTTTAGGAACAAAATCACTTAATACAGTTCCGTTTTTATCTTCTATACGTAAGATCATCATGGGTTCTACGTACATACCTCGATTAGCGAAAGTATTATAAGCACCTACCATTTCGTATAAAGTAAGATCTACACTTCCTAAAGCGATCGAAGGTACTTCTTCTATTTCATTATAAATACCCATATTTTTAGCCAGACGAACTACATTTGTTGGTGTCACCTGATCTATTAAATTAACTGTCACAACATTAGTTGACTTAGCCAAAGCTTTTTTTAGGGTTAGTGTCCCACCATATTCGGGGGTGGCATTTTTAGGTGTCCAATCTTCGGGCAGCCCATATTTACCTTTCGGAATAGTATATGGTGTATTATTGAATTCTTGACATGGCGATAATTGCAATTGATTAATGGCGGTTGCATATACAAAAGGCTTAAAGGTTGATCCTACTTGTCGCTTTCCTTGTTTTACTTGATCGTATTGAAAATGTTTATGATTGATACCACCTACCCATGCTTTTACATGACCCGATTGAGGATCTGTTGACATCAATCCAGCTCTAAAAAAATGTTTATAATAACGAATAGAATCTAGTGGTGTCATAATCGTGTCAATTTCACCTTTCCATGAGAAAATCTTCATATCTGTTTTTTTATTGAAAGAAGCTCTAATCTCTTTTTCAGATTTTCCAGCTTTTTTCATACGCTTCCAACGATTTGATCGTTTCATAGAAGGTTCTATGATTACTCTATCTATTTGCTTTGCAGTTAGATCATAAAAAGGGGCATTCTTATTCTTCTTTTGACTTTTAAAGAATACGCGTTGCAAATTAGACATGTGTTCCTCTACTGCTTCTTCTGCATATTGCTGCATACGAGAATCTATAGTTACATGCACTTTGAGTCCGTCTCTATAAATATCGTATTTCGAGCCATCAGGTTTCACATTATTTTTATCTTCAACCCAATCTAATAAGAATTTTCTAAGATACTCTCTAAAATACGTGGCTACACCAAAACTCGTGTCTTCTGGAGAAAAACTTAAAACCATGGGTAAGTTTTGTAATGAGTCTTTCTCTTTTTCAGTAATTACTCCATTCCTAGCCATTTGTGCAAAAACAACATTACGTCGCTGTAAGGATTTGGCTTTAGAAACTTTACGTTGCGGATTGAATTGGCGAGGGTTTTTTAGCATGGCTACAAAAACAGCAGATTCTTCAGGTTTTAAATCTTTTGGTTCTTTGTTAAAGTAAATGCGTGAAGCTGAACGAATACCTACAGCCTGAAATAAAAACCCTTGCTTATTTAAATACATGGCTATAATTTCTTCTTTTGTATAATGACGTTCTAAACGAACAGCAATTACCCATTCTTTTACCTTCTGAATAATTCGTTTAAATACATTACCCGAAGCTTTTTTAGTAAAAAGCAATTTTGCAAGTTGCTGAGTTATGGTACTAGCGCCACCATCTTTACCTAATTTTACAACAGCTCTTGCAAAACCTTTAAAATCAATACCCGAATGTTTATAAAAGCGCTCATCTTCGGTTGCTATTAATGCATCTATAAGATTCTGTGGGAGCTCTTTGTAGCTTACAGGAGTTCTATTTTCAATTGCATACGTACCTATGGTCTTACCGTCACTAGAAATTACTTCGGTAGCCAACAAACTTTTAGGATTCTCTAATTCTTCAAATGTTGGTAATTTTCCAAAAATACCAGCACCAGCTAATAGAAAAACTAAAATTACACCACCAATTCCTAAAAAGAAAATACGCCAAATCCATTTGGTATATTTTTTAAAAGCAAGTAACTGCTCGTTTTCTTTTTTACTCATTTGTTTTTGTTTTTTCAATACTCACACCAACTTCACTAATTCCTTCTAAATTTGTAATGCCATCAATTTGCCCACTTTTTCGCATTGCATGCTGTACATTTATAGTATAGTTTCCCGATGTTGGAAAAATAACATCTGCTTTGTATTCTAATTTATTTTCTTTAAGATCTGTTAAACCACTTCCTAGAAAATTTCCTTGTGCATCAGTCATTTCATACTCTAATGTATCAACAATAGTTGTGTTATCTGGAAATTCTATACCAACTATTAAAAACAGATTACTGTACTCATAGTCTTTATTGTTTCTTAGATTGATGTAAACATTGTTGCGAGAAATAGTATCCTTAGGATTGTATTTGAAATTCATGATAGAATCTTTATGCCATGCATTGTTCTCAACAGATTGGTATTGTTCGAATTCTTTAGTATCTCCACAAGATATAAGAATCAAGGCAAGCAAATACACTAACACATTTTTATGCATTTTTACGAGGCTTTTTTCTTCTATTATTTCGTCTTTTACCATTTTTTTTCTTCTTATCGAAACGTGTTAAACTATCTTGCCCTACCACATCACTAAACACAACATCATTAGTTTTAGTTTGTTCATATACGGTTGCATACTCTTCTAAACTTGTTATCTTCTTTTTCTGACTGTTAGTTTTAATTATCTCATTAACCTGTTTTACGTTTAATTGATGCCATTGTACAGGGTTTTCTTTATAAGCATACCAAAGCAATCCTTTAAAAATATCCATTTTTTGAAATACGCCTATTCCTTTTTCTGTTTGCAGCCATGTATCTGTATTAGGAAACTCCTTAAGTGCATCCATATACGTATCGAGCTCGTAATTTAGGCAACATTTAAGTTTACCACATTGACCCGCTAGTTTTTGAGGATTTAATGATAATTGTTGATAACGTGCTGATGCTGTAGTTACAGAACGAAAATCAGTAAGCCAAGTAGAGCAACATAATTCGCGACCGCAGGATCCAATACCTCCTAATCGTGCCGCTTCTTGTCGTAACCCTACTTGTTTCATTTCAACTCTTATTTTAAAAGTTGAGGCCAATTCTTTTATGAGTAGTCTGAAATCAACACGGTCATCAGCAGTATAATAAAAAGTTGCCTTATTACCATCACCTTGAAATTCAACGTCAGATAATTTCATTTCTAAGCCTAACCGTTTAATAATAAGACGAGACTCTCTCTGTACTTCTAGTTCTTTATTTCTAGCAATTTGCCAAATATCAATATCCTTCTGTGACGCTTTTCTATAAATCTGTTTTATATCTTCATTATCTTCAGAAATCTTTTTCTTACGCATTTGCACTTTAACCAATTCTCCCGTTAAGGAAATGGCACCAATATCATGACCAGGAGATGTTTCTACAGCCACAATATCACCAATAGCAATAGGTAAATCTTTAGTATTTTTATAAAAAAGTTTTCTTCCGTTTTTAAAACGAACCTCGACAATATTAAATTTTGATTGACCAGTTGGAAGTGTCATATTAGACAACCAATCAAAAACAGTAAGTTTATCGCAACTACCAGTACCACAACTGCCATTGCTTTTACATCCTTTTGGGATGCCATTAGCATCTGTAGAGCAACTATTACAGCTCATAGTATGTTATATATTTTGAAATCAAACAAGAGTTTGATTCTAAATTCGTAAATCAATTATAAAGGGTAAATATAATCATAATTGAGTAAAGTAAAATTCTTAATCTTTATAAGAAATAATCAAGGGTAACTTAGTGGCTCGCCAATTGTAGTTTATTATATTTGTGAATGCTTTTTAAAGATATCATAGGGCAAGAAAAAGCAAAAAAACAGCTTATTCAATCTGCAGAAAATAAACGAGTGCCTCATGCGCAATTGTTTGTTTCTCCTAAAGGCAGTGGCGCTTTGCCGTTAGCGATAGCCTATGCTCAATATTTACTTTGCAATAATGTTGATGGAGAGAATACAAATGGAAACAACATCTGCAATTTAAAATTCGAAAAATTTACACACCCTGATATGCATTTTGTTTTTCCAGTAGCCGCCAATACTACTGTTAAAAAGCATCCTGTTAGTGATCTTTTTTTGGGTGAATGGCGTGATTTTTTGACAAATAACACTTATGGAGATTTATTTGATTGGTATCAACAATTAGGTATAGAAAACAAACAAGGACAAATAGGAGTTGATGAAGCAGAAAGCATTGTAAAAAAGCTTTCATTAAAGGCATATGAAGGTAATTTTAAAATCATGCTTATTTGGATGGTTGAAAAAATGAATATCGCTGCATCTAATAAATTATTGAAGCTCATAGAAGAGCCACCCGAAAAGACAGTTTTATTATTGATTACCGAAGATGAAGATAAAATCATAAATACTATTTTGTCGAGATGTCAATTGGTAAAACTGTATCCTCTAAGTGAAAACGAAATTAAAGAAGAACTTATAAAACAAGAGCATATCAGTGTTAAAGAAGCGATTCGAATTGCACATCAAGCAGATGGTAATTGGAACAAAGCTTTACAATTACTTCATAATGAAGGCAATGATGATCTTTTCGAGCAATGGTTTATTACATGGGTGCGAACAGCTTTTCGAGCAAAAGGCAACGCTACAGTAGTGCAAGATTTGGTAGGATGGAGTGATGCTATAGCAGCTTCTGGTCGAGAAGTACAGAAGAATTTTTTAAATTACTGTCTTGAGTTTTTTAGACAAGCTATGCTCAAAAATTATACGGCAGAATCATTAGTATATGTTTTGCCAAAAACAGAAAATTTTAGTTTAGAAAAATTCGCTCCATTTATTCATAGTGGTAATATTTTAGAAATTAATAAAGAACTGAATGATGCCATTTATCATATTGAGCGTAATGGAAACGCAAAGATTATTTTACTTGACCTTTCTATAAAATTAACAAGATTATTACATCAGAAAGAAGCTGTTTAATTAATGTTTTAATACATAAAAATATACAGTCATAAAGTGTGAGAAACTCCCTAAAAGCACAAAAACATGAAAGATTGCATGGTTGTATTTTATTGTTTGAATACTATATACTATGGCACCAACAGTATAAAAAACACCACCAGCCAAGAGCCAATACAATCCGTTTAAAGGTAAATTTTCAATTAATGGTTTAATTGCAAAGATGATGATCCAGCCCATGGCTACGTAAGCTATAGTTGAAATTTTATCGAAACGACCAGTGTAAAATAACTTAAAGAAAATTCCGATAAGAGCGATTCCCCAAGTAATTCCAAAAATAGTCCAGCCTAACCATCCTTTTAATGTTACCAACGTAAATGGTGTATAGGTTCCCGCGATTAAGACGTAAATAGCCGAATGGTCAAGAATATTAAGCTTCTTTCTTAATTCAGGATTTTGCATATAATGATAAAAAGTAGATGCAGCATATAAGAGAATCATACTTATTCCGAATATAGTAAAGCTTACTATATGTCTATTGGTACCATGTTTACTAGCATGAATGATGAGTAATATCAGCGCAATAACACTCAATACGAAACCTAAACCATGCGTGAGCACATTTAATTTTTCTTCGGTTTTCGAGTAGTATGTAAGATGTTTATCTTCCATGGGTTATTATCATATCTTTAGTAAGCTCATCGTGAATTAAATCAAAGGCTTGCTCTTTCAAATTATCCATATCATCTAATGTTAACCCTTTCGTTTCTATAAATTGATGAACCTTAACCCGCAATTTTCCAGGCCAACCACTAAAGAAAGTCCATGAAAATCTTTTTTTTACATCATAAAAGGTCATCGGAACAATAGGAATTTGATGTTCAATAGCCAACCTAAAAGCACCATTTTTAAAAGGAGCGAGTGTCACACTTTCTTCAGGAACTAGTCCTTCTGGAAAAATAGCAATACTTAAACCCTGGTTTAACTTATTTTGTGCACTTATATAAACTTCTTTTCTACTTTTGGCGTCTCCTCGATCTACTAAAATGCTACTCTTTTTAGCTACGTAACCAAACACAGGTATATTTTCAACTTCTTTTTTCCCCACAAAAACAGCAGGATTTTTCATCACCGAAAGCATTAACATAACATCAATTAATGATGCGTGATTTGCAATGAACATATAACTTTTATCTGGAATAATTTCTTGTTCGTATTCTACAACAGGTTTAAACCCCATAACAAAAAGGATTGTTTTGCCCCAAGCGATGGCTATTTTAAAAAATGTTTTATAATAACGATCAAAAGAAATTACAATAATTAAAATAGGTAATGCGAAAAGAATAGAGAAAAACACCCAACCATAAAACCAAGGGCGCCAAAATAAACGAAATATGTTTTTAAAAAACTCCATTGCAGCCAAAAATAGTAATTAATTATTAGTGCAATTTTTTAGTAATGAAATCCCTATTTTTGCGGTCAATGACCGATTCATTATCTCACTTATAACGGATAAATAGAAATAGTAATGGCAAGAATACTTACGGGTGTACAAAGTACCGGAACGCCACATTTAGGCAATTTATTAGGAGCGATTATTCCAGCTATAGAAATGGCAAATGACCCCAAAAACGAATCATTTCTTTTTATTGCTGATATGCATACCCTTACACAGATAAAAGATAGTAATATAATAAAAGAAAATACCTATAGTACCGCAGCTACTTGGTTAGCTTTTGGTTTAGATATTTCTAAGACTATTTTTTATCGTCAAAGCGATATTCCTGAAGTGACAGAACTATCTTGGTATTTGAGTTGTTTTTTCCCGTATCAGCGATTGACCTTAGCACATAGTTTTAAAGATAAAGCAGATCGTTTAGAAGATGTAAATACAGGTTTATTTACGTACCCAATGCTTATGGCGGCAGATATTTTATTGTATGATGCTGATATTGTTCCTGTAGGGAAAGACCAAGCTCAACATTTAGAAATGACTAGAGATGTGGCCAATAGAATTAATCATCAAATGGGAAACATTTTGGTGCCACCCAGAGCTAAAATTCAAGAGCATACCATGTTAGTGCCTGGTATCGATGGTGAGAAAATGAGTAAATCTCGAGATAATATCATCAATTTGTTTTTAGATGATAAGAAGCTTCGAAAGCAAATTATGAAAATACAAACGGATAGCACACCCTTAGAAGCACCTAAAAATCCTGACACGTGTAACTTATTTGCATTGTATAAATTAGTGGCTAACGAAGACCAGATCAAAGAGATGCGAGCAAACTATCTTGGAGGAAATTATGGTTATGGGCATGCCAAGCAAGCATTTTTTGAGTTATTAACTGAAAAGTATGCTAAAGAACGCACATTGTATACTCATTACATGAACAACCTTCATGAAATTGACGAGACCTTAGCTATTGGAGCTGAAAAAGCACGGAAAGTGGCAAATGAGGTTCTTAATAGAGTTCGAAAAAAACTAGGATATTAAGGGGCTGGATTAGGTATTAATGCATGCACAGCTTCTATTTCTTTCAAAATTTCATCAGATAATTCAATATAAATACTATTAATATTTTCTGTAAGCTGATTCATTTTAGTTGCCCCAATAATATTACTTGTTACAAAAGGTAACTGATTAATATATGCCAAGGCTAGTTGAGATAGTGAAATATTGTGCTTATTTGCTATTTCTAAATACTTGTTTACAGCCTCTTCAGAACTTTTATTTTTATAGCGTGCAATAAATCTTGGAAACAAGGTGCCTCTTGCCCCTTCTGGTTGTTTTCCGTTTAAATATTTACCAGAAAGTACGCCTTGTGCTAGTGGCGAATACGCTAATAAACCAATATTCTCTCTTAAAGAAACTTCAGACATTCCGTATTCGTACGAACGATGAATTAGAGAATACGAATTTTGTATGGTTGCCATTCTAGGTAAGTTATGTTCTTTGGCAGTTTGTAAATATTTCATCGTACCCCAAGGCGTTTCGTTAGATAGACCGACATGTCTAATTTTACCTTGTTTAATAAAGTCTTGAAGTGTTTCTAAAATTTCTAAATGATTTTCAGCTACTTTACTTGAAGTTTGATAAGGATAATCACGAACTCCAAAACAATTTACACCACGCTCTGGCCAATGCAATTGATACAGGTCAATATAGTCAGTTTGTAAACGTTTTAAGCTATTCTCAATAGCTTCTGCAATGGCTCTTTTACTAAATCCATCTTTTCTGATATGCGCTGTATAGTCACCACTACCTGCTATTTTTGATGCCAAAATAACTTTATCTCTATTGCCTGTTTTCTGAAACCAAGATCCAATTATTTTTTCTGTTGCACCATAGGTTTGGGGTGTTGCAGGCACAGAATATAACTCTGCAGTATCAAAAAAGTTTATGCCTTTTTCAAGGGCATAATCCATTTGTTCATGACCATCTGCTTCCGTGTTTTGATTTCCCCAAGTCATCGTGCCTAGGCATATTTTACTAACTTTAATGTCTGTATTTGGTAAGTTGGTGTATTTCATATGTTAATTTGATAATGAGATGATTTGATAATTAACTAATTATAGAATTACCAAATTATCTAATTAAGAATAGCTTCAATTCCTGGTAAGGTTTTTCCTTCTAGACTTTCTAACATTGCACCTCCGCCAGTAGAAACATAACTAACTTTATGTTCAAAACCAAACTGTTTTACGGCGGCTACAGAGTCGCCTCCGCCAACAAGCGAAAAAGCACCTTCGGCAGTAGCGTCAGCAATAGCATTGCCTAATTCAATAGTACCTTTTGCAAATTTTGACATTTCGAACACACCCAAAGGTCCATTCCACAAAATAGTTTTTGAATCGGCAATAACAAATGAAAATCCAACGTTGGTTTTAGGTCCAGCATCTAAGCCCATCCAGCCATCAGGTATTTCGTTAGCAGGAAATATTTGTGTATTTGCATCTTCACTAAAAGCATCAGCAGCTATAACATCTATTGGTAAATGAATTCTTGTGTTCTTCTGTTTTGCCAAATTTAAAATGTCTTGTGCTAACTCTAGTTTATCGTCTTCGACTAAAGAATCACCAATTTTTCCACCTTTTACCTTAATAAAAGTAAAGGCCATTCCACCACCAATAATGATATTATCTACTTTATCTAAAATATTTTCAATAACATCAATCTTAGAAGATACTTTTGCTCCGCCAATGACAGCAGTAACAGGCTTTTCACTTTCGTGAAGTACTTTTTTAATGCTTTCAATTTCTTTTGCCAATAAATTACCAAAGCATTTTTTTCCTTCAAAAAATTGTGCAACAATGGTAGTGGATGCATGTGCTCGGTGCGCAGTGCCAAAAGCATCATTTACATAAATATCACCGAGGTTAGAGAGTTTTTCTGCGAAGGCTACATCACCCGATTTTTCTTCATCATGAAAACGAAGATTCTCTAAAAGTAATACTTCACCTGGTTGTAATTTATTTGCCGCTTTTTCGGCGATTTCACCTACACAATCTGAAACAAATTTTACTTGAACACCAATGACCTCGCTTACTTTATTGACGATATGTTTTAAAGAGAATTTGTCTTCAACACCTTTTGGACGTCCTAAATGCGACATAAGTACGCAGCTACCACCATCTTCTAAAATCTTTATGATTGTTGGCTTCGCGGCGTTGATACGTGTGTCATCTGTTACATTAAAAGTATCATCAAGAGGCACATTAAAATCTACTCGAATTAATGCTTTTTTATCTTGAAAATTGAAATCGTTGATGGTGCTCATTACTTATTTTTTTGGAATATCAAAGATACATTTTATGGTTTATTTTTATCGAAGTCAATTTGTTTTTTTACCATAACAGCATCGTTTACTAAAAAAGCCATTGGCATCATAGTATCTGATCTAGGCATTGCGTTGAAATCAGGGTTTGTTAACAGATCATAAGAGATTTCTAACAGATCAATTTTAGGCACTTCGTTTTCCTTTACAGAGAATTGAATAGTAATGATTGAATCTTTATTACTCACATAGTAATTTAACAATTGTTTTCTATTTAAGGTTCTAAAAACTTCTTTTTCATCGTTAGCTTTTTTAAACTTATACCCGTTAATTGCATAGCTTGAGAATCCTACAGTATCTTTAGTTGAAAGTATAAGTCTGCTAATATCTCTTTTAGGAATTATTGAAAAATCAATATGTCTATAACCATCTATTACAGTATCATTATTTGTAATTACCTCTGGTAGTTTGATGTTTTTAATCTCGGCTTTTTTATGATAGGTCATCCAACTATTTTTATCATTATCATAATGTCCTTTTTCGGGATTTTCACCTAAAAATTGTTCCGTAAAGTCATCTAATTTGTGTGAATAGGTAACAAAATAAGCTTCATTTTTATCAGTGTCTAGTACATAATTAATGCTATTTGGTTTTTTTCGCTCTTTTGAAAAAGAAGACTGGAACGATGCAACAACAAAAATTAAAATTGACAGCACCAGAAATAGTTTACCCATATTTTTATAATTTGAAAAAATAGGAATAAGAATGCCGAAAAATAAGACTATAAAAATTGTACTTACATAAAGAATCTCGAGGCCTAAAGCCACTGGAAATATTTTGGGCATTGGTGCCATAACGATAAGCACCGGTATGGCAAGCACCGTATATATAAAGGTTTTACTTTCATTTGAAATTTTTGAGAATAGCGAAATGCCCAAAACGGTAGTGGCATACACAAGCACAATTACGAAAAACGATGCACCTTTTAGATAGGTTAGTAAAACAATATTAATTAGAATCCAGAAGACAATAGGAGCAACAAACAGATTTGAAGCATCTTCTTTTTTAAACCACTTTTTATAAACAACAAAACAAATAGCAAGTGCCAAAGCACAAAACGCTGCGATATATAGATACCCATTATACGTAAAACCATGTTGTATTTCTTTGTATTGAGGATGCATCCACTCGATGAATTGCCATCCGTAATAACCCACTAAGCCAGCAACTAGCAGTGAAATGAGAAAGGGTATAAAGCCTTTACTAATAGCTTTCCAGTTTATTTTATTTTTTGAAATTCCGTAAAATAATAAGGCTAAAAACAGTACAGATACCACTATAAGTATGGGCACTATCCATAAATAGGGATAATAAACAATACCTAAAAAAGGAAAGTTAAAATAGACATAATCATCTTCAGATTTTAGGTTGGATAAGTCTGTATTAGCAAAATAATTTAATAAAGGCATTAAGTATGCGCCTTGATGTTCTAAGGTGTTTCTGTCTAGACGATCATAACTGTCTTGAGCTGTATGATAATCATAATGATCATCTATAAAAGCAAAATTAAAACCTTCAATATCGCCGTCTTCTCTAAAAATAGTAAGGTCTGTATCATTAGGAATCATTTTATAAATGCTATAGGCTAATGAAGTGGCAACAGGAAATTTAGCTTTTGCTGCATTAAATTCTTTAATCATATTTTTATTTCCACCATTTGTCTCAATGAGCATGTAACTTGGCCCTCCACTTCCTCTAGCTTCAAAATTTAAAACTAATCCCACATCTTTAGACCAAGGATGGTATTTTACAAATGAGGACGCACCAAACAAACCTAATTCTTCACCATCAGTAATTAATATGATAATATCATTTTTAGGTTTTTTTTCTGATGCAAGAAAAGCTCTAATTCCTTCAAGTATCGTTACAACACCGCTCCCTGCATCACTTGCTCCATATGAAGAATGTGGTGCAGAATCATAGTGTGATAAGAGTAAGAGTGCCTTGCCATTAGACATTCCTTTAATTCGAGCTAAAATATTTTGAGTACGCATGCCTGATTTCCGACCTTCATCAATAATGAGCTGCTCTTGAATTTGTGCTTCTAAGCCCATTTTCTCTAATTCATATACGAGATAATCTCTCACTTCTTTATGAGCTTTGGTACCTACGTAATGTGGTTTTTCTGAAATTTTTTTTAAATGTATTAATGCTCGTTCTGTAGAAAACGAGGTTAAAGGTGCATCTACAGACGAATGCTTTTGAGGCATTAAAGAATAAAAACTAAAGTAAATACTAGCGATTAGTATGATAAAAGAGATAGGGAGAATAAACCTTTTCATTTGGTGAATTTAGTGTTTGTTAAAAGTAAAAAAAGTAGCCTGTAGTATCTCATACTAAAAGAACAATTATTTTTTTGAGAAAATATGACTATATTTAAGAAGTTAAAATAGTCTTGTTATGGGTATTAAAAGTTTTCAAGGACGTAGAAGTCAACCAAAAAAGGCGGAATTAAAGCCAGCAATAGTTTCTGATTATATGACAAAGAAATTAATCACGTTTAAACCAGATCAGTCTGTTTCTGACGTGATGCAATCACTTATAAAAAATAGAATTTCTGGAGCTCCTGTTGTAAATGAGAAAAATGAACTTTTAGGTATTATTTCTGAAGGAGATTGTATCAAACAAATTTCTGAAAGCCGCTATTATAATATGCCAATGGATAACGATACCGTAGATAAGCACATGGTTAAAAATGTTGAGACCATTGATGGCAATCTTAATATTTTTGATGCGGCAAAACAATTTATTAGTTCTAAACGAAGGCGTTTTCCCATTGTTGAAAATGGAAAGTTGGTGGGTCAAATCAGTCAAAAGGACATTTTAATCGCTGCACTAGAGCAAAAAGGTCAAAACTGGAAATGATTACAAATAGAAAAGCCACTTCGTAAGTGGCTTTTAAGTAATCTCTAAAAACTAATAATTCCTAAATCTTAGGGAGAAAGGAGTTATAACGTATCGTATTCTCTTTTCATAGCAATTTCCCCGTTATTTTCGGCAGAAAGCTTGTAAGTTACTTTCTGAATATGAAACAACTAAGTAATAAAAACTCCCCCTATTAAAATTTATTTTATAGATTTTTAGAGTTGGTACGGATGGAACTATAGTGTGAATAAACGGTATTAATAAAACTTAAAATAATGCCTACACCAATAATAATATAGAAGATTGTAAAGATTTTTCCACCATTAGTCTGTGGTGAGAAATCACCATATCCTATGGTGGTTAGTGTAATTATTGAAAAATAAACTGAGTCTAACCAACTCCAGTCTTCAAGATAATGGTAAACTACGGTACCTAACGCAATAACTATTGAAGTTGTTGCCAAGAGATTGCGATATTCTTTATCTTTTAGAAATGAAATGATAGTTTTAAGTAATAACATTTTAATCGCTTTTAATTAATAAATAGAGTTCATTTTCTAAAGCCAAATAGCCTTGGTCATAGACATAGAAATAGGTGTTTCCTGTTTTTGTAGTGTAGATAGAAGTAAAAAAATGAAAGTCAAACCCACGATCAAAGAGTTTTCTTCGAGTTGTTTTAGTTTTTCCAGAAATATTTAGATCTGTTAGTATTTTATAATTTTTACGAAGTCTATTGTTTGTATTTCTAATAAGGTTTTTACTTTCCTTATTTACTTTATTATTATATGTATTTCTACAGTAGTCTGAGCAGAATTTCTTATCGATTCTTCCCACTACTTTTTCACCACATTCTAAACATTTTTTATCAGTCATTTTATTTTGTAGTTGCCTACAAATATATTAATTATTCGTTTACATTCATTTACAATCGAAAGTAAACGTTTAACAACCGATACTAATTTTAATTCTAGTACATATTTGCGGTGTTGAATTGAACTAATGATATTCAATAGATCCTGAATCAAGTTCAGGACTGGCTTAACTGTTAAACAATAAAAATTAAAATTATGAACACGCTTAGAAACAAAGTACAGTTGATTGGAAACTTAGGAAACAACCCAGAAATTTTAACATTAGATTCTGGTAAAAAATTGGCAAAATTCTCGATTGCTACAAATGAATCGTATAAAAATGCAAAAGGTGAAAAAGTTACTGATACGCAATGGCATAATATAATAGCCTGGAATAAGACCGCAGAAATTATCGAAAAATATGTAGTGAAAGGAAACGAAGTTGCTATTGAGGGTAAACTAACTTCAAGAAGTTATGAAGATAAAAATGGTGAAAAGAAATATATCACCGAAGTAGTTTGTAATGAATTATTAATGTTAGGTGGGAAATAGACTTAAGAAAAAGAAGAAGATTAGTAATAGAGCCACCATTGGTGGCTCTATTACTAATCTTCTTCTAATTCAGTTAAAAGATTTGCCGCGTCATTTGTTATTTTATTATAGCAGTTGTATCCCCAACGAGCGAATAATAAAAGTAATACAATACCAATAGGAGGAAACCATACTATGTTATTATTTCCATCAGCAAAAAAATCTTTCCCACTACCTAATTTCATTGCTAAAGGCATAATAGTAAACATAAATAGTACAGATAAACCAACACCCCATTTTTGGACTAACAAGAATTGAGAACGCCTCTTGGTAAATTCAATCAAAGTATCTCTTTGATTACCATTTGAAAGGTTTATTGAATTCATTCTATAAATCGTTGATAACGAAAGTATAGGTAATAAGGTCATTATAGAAATACTTATAAAGGCACATATTTGTAAGGGTAAGGTATCAAATGCCTTCATATTAAAGATGAAGTAGCATGAAGTTATAAACAGTATAATTGCACCCAAACCTTCAAAGTTAGCAATGGTTTTTATTTTGTTCGAAAATTTCATTTTTGTCATATCTAAAATCATTTTATCATTCAATTCTTGTTGTTTCTCTAGTTGTACGCTCATACTTTGCCAAGTATTTTTTAACTCTTCTAATTCCATATTATTAGTTTTTAATGAACGATTTTAATTTTGTTTTAATTCTATTAATTCGGGTACCTATGTTACTTTTGGTAAAGCCCGTAATAAGCGCTATCTCATCGTAGCTATTGCCTTCGAGATATAAAAGAATAATACTTCTCTCAATTTCATTTAGTTTTTTAATCACTTTGTAAAGTTCTTTTACGCGATCTTCCACTATAGAATCTACAGGATCAATACGCTCGATAAATTTTTCATCTAAACCTGAACTAATTGTTACACGATTCTTTTTTTTAAGATATACGAGTGCCGTATTTAGTGCTACTCGATACATCCATGTACTAATTTTTGATTTTCCTAAAAAAGAATCAAAAGATCTCCATAACTGATATACAATCTCTTGCCGTAAATCTTCAGCATCAATTTTTGAATCGGTATAAAGACTAGTAATTTTAAATAACAAGCCTTCATTTTGCTTAATGACGTTGATAAATTCTTCTTCTTTGGGCATTCAGAATCTCTATTTTGAACTATAAGTAGTTAAAGATTAAAAAAAATCACAATATGCGTATGATTTATTCGAATAATAAAATGTGATAATTGATGGCTGGCAAAAAACATATCGTATAAAGCAATTTTACTTAAATGGCTAGTTTCTTTAGATTTACTTAAGATTTCAATGATATATTTGTATTAAAATCAACCATTAGTAATTAGTAAAAACTAATATCTATATAAAAGTCTCCTCCCGTACAGTTCGGCATTGGAGACTTTTTATTTTTACAACTTCGCTAAAGTCAATATAGTTTGAAATTTAAAATGTTGTAAAAAATAATAGTATTTTTGTACGAGTTCATTGACAAGGTTCTTGTTGTTTTTATGAGATATGTAGTTCAATAGTGTGCTACATAACTTTTAAAAATTTATAATATGAATTGGAAAATTCAAAAATTGAAAAATGGAGAAACCATTATTTCAAAAGAACCTAGTAATTCTATGTTACCTATTTTAAAATCAAAACAACCTGTTAAATTGGAGCCCATACATTGGGAAGATTGTGAGATAGGAGATATTGTTTATTGTAAAGTTCGTGGAAACTGCTTTACGCACCTTGTAAAAGGTAAAAACATTAAAAGAGGTGTATTGATTGGAAACAATCATGGTAGAATTAATGGATGGACGAAAAATGTTTATGGAAGAGTTGTAGAAATACTTCTAATGCCATAAGCATTATCTAATGAAAATATATTCCATAATTGGAAATTCAAATATAAATCAACTAATCTGTTGCCCATTAGCAACAGCTCTCTCTGGCTCTACAAAGGCTAACTTTCCATCTGATGTATCTGTCATTAAGATCATCCCTTGGCTTTCAACACCTTTAATTTTTCTAGGTGCTAAATTGCACAAAACGGTTACTTGCTGACCAATAATAGTCTCTGGTTCAAAAGATTCTGCAATACCTGAAACGATTGTACGAACATCAATACCCACATCTACTTTTAGTTGTAGTAATTTTTTGGTTTTAGGTACTTTTTGCGCTTCTAAAATGGTACCTATACGAATATCGAGTTTGGTAAAGTCATCAAATTCAATCGTATCTTTTTGAGGTTCTACAGCCTTGTCGGCTTGCTCGTTTGCTTTTTTTGAAGCTTCTAATTTAGCTAGTTGTTTTTCAATTTCAGTATCTTCAATTTTAGAAAAAAGGAGTTCTGCTTTACCGATTTGGTGACCAGAAGGAATTAATTCTCTATTTTCGGAAACGTCATTCCAAGAAAGAGATTTCTCACCTTCATTCGAAATGACACCTTTGTCATTGCGAGAATTCAAAGAATTAGAAGTAATCTGTTTATTTTCAGATATTGCCGCGTCGTTTGGCTCCTCGTAATGGCCTAAACGAAGTATCTTTTTAAGCGTTACGGAGGTAAAAGGCAAAAAAGGTTCACATAAAATAGCCAATCCTGTAGCTATTTGTAGCGCAACATTCATAATAATTTGTACGCGCTCTTCATCTACTTTAATAACTTTCCAAGGTTCTTGATCAGCAAGGTACTTATTACCCAAACGTGCTAAATTCATCAATTCACCCAATGCCTCTCTAAAACGATAGCGTTCTATTGAACTAGCAATAATTTCAGGGTATTTTCTTAATTGCTGTAGCGTATCTTCATCTAGTTGAGAATAATTACCAGCTAGTGGTACTTGCCCATCATAATATTTATGCGTTAATACTACTACGCGGTTGATAAAATTCCCAAAGATGGCAACCAGTTCATTATTATTGCGCGCTTGAAAATCCTTCCAAGTAAAATCGTTGTCTTTGGTTTCTGGCGCATTCGCTGTTAATACATAACGCAATACATCTTGCTTATCTGGAAACTCTTCTAAATATTCATGTAGCCAAACGGCCCAGTTTTTTGAGGTTGATAACTTATTACCTTCTAAATTTAAAAATTCATTGGCAGGCACATTATCGGGCAATATATAATCACCATCCGCTTGTAACATACTCGGGAAAATAATACAGTGAAATACAATATTATCTTTACCAATAAAGTGTAAAAGCTTTGTGTCTTTATCCTTCCAATAAGGTTCCCAATCTTTGCCTTCACGTTCGGCCCATTCTTTGGTAGAAGAGATGTAACCGATAGGTGCATCAAACCATACATATAGTTTTTTACCTTCGGCACCTTCTACAGGAACATCAATTCCCCAATCTAAATCGCGGGTAACAGCTCTAGGTTTCAATCCGTCATCGATCCATGATTTGCACTGGCCATACACATTAGGTTTCCAATCATTTTTATGATTCTCTAATATCCATTCTTTTAAAAATCCTTCATATTGATCTAAAGGCAAAAACCAATGTTTTGTTTCTTTTAATGTTGGTACATTACCAGTGATAGCAGATTTAGGATTTATCAAATCGGTTGCGTTATGACTAGTTCCACAATTTTCACATTGATCGCCATAACTTTCTTCATATCCACAGTTCGGACAGGTACCTACCACGAAACGATCTGCCAAAAACTGATTTGCTTCAGCGTCATATAATTGCTTTGTTACTTCTTCAATAAATTGCCCTTTTTCATACATTTTTTTAAAGAACTCCGAAGCGGTTTTATGATGTACTTTTGCCGATGTGCGTGAGTAATTATCGAATGAAATCCCAAAATCTTCAAACGATTTTTTGATAATACTGTGGTATTTATCGATAATTTCTTGAGGTGATACACCTTCTTTTTTCGCGCGCATCGGTATCGCAACACCGTGCTCGTCACTACCACATATGTAGATCACATCTTTTCCAGTTACTCTCAAATAACGGGCATAAATATCAGCAGGCACATAAACTCCTGCTAAATGCCCGATATGAATGGGTCCGTTGGTATAAGGTAACGCGGCAGTAATGGTATATCGCTTGGGAGTATGCATCTTCAAAAATTGTAAGGGCAAAAGTAAGAAAAAGCAGCTACAACTTTTTGTTCATAAAAATGTATTTTTACAAAAAACAATGATGATCATGAAACAAATTAAAAATGTATTCATTGCCGTGTTACTTTTTAATACACTAATTGTTTTTTCTCAAAAAAAGAAAATAAAAATTATAAACTCACCGCTTATGCAAGCGCCCTATTTAAAAAAAGGTGATACCGTCATGATCTTGGCAACAGCCGGAGTTATTTCTGACTCTACTAGTATTAATGACGGAATTGAATTGTTAAATAGTTGGGGTTTACAAGCTAAGCTTGGTAAGCATTTATATAAACCAAATGGTCATTTTGCGGGGACTGATGAAGAACGGGCTGAAGATTTTCAAAATGCGCTAGATGACCCTAATATTAAAGCTATTTGGTGTGCGCGTGGAGGATATGGAACCGTAAGAATGATAGATAAGCTTGATTTTTCGAAGTTTACGAAAAACCCCAAATGGGTTGTTGGTTTCTCAGATGTGACTATATTACATAATACAATTCACAATATTGGAGGAGAGTCTATACATGGCATTATGCCCTCTACATTGCATCTTGAAGCTGAAAATCAAAAGGAAGCTCGAAAAAGTTTGCATGATGCCCTCTTTGGGAAACGGTTGCAGTATGAGTTTGAAAGCTCTAAATTTAATAAACAAGGAAAAGCTGAAGGACAATTAATAGGCGGTAATCTATCTATTTTATATAGTGTTTTGGGTTCTAAAACTTCATTGAAAACAGCCGGTAAGATTTTATTTATAGAAGACCTTGGAGAGTATGCCTATCACATAGACCGAATGCTACAAAATTTAAAGCGGAACGGTTATTTTGAAAACTGTTACGGACTTATTGTAGGAGGTATTACAAAAGTTCGAGAGAATGATGTTGCCTTTGGTAAACCCGTAGAGCAAATCATATTAGATGTGGTTGCTGAATATGATTTTCCAGTGGTTTTTGATTTTCCCGCGGGGCACATTCGTGATAATAAAACCTTAATCTTAGGGCGTGAAGTTTCATTAAAAGTTCGTGATAAGAACACTACTATTAAGTTTAAGAAGTAATGAAGTTTTATGATTTGTCAAAAGAAGAACGTACGCAACTTGTTGACACAATCAATCGGGACATCAAAGACGATTTAAAAGCAAATCGGTTAGATACTATTGTTAGATATTTTTCAGATGAAGATACGTACATACGGAAAGCTGCATATCTTGCCATAGGCAGATTATTTTATGCTGAAAAACAGTTGCAAAAGCAACTACTTGAATCATTAAAAAAATTAGTTATTTCAGAAGTCGATAGCGTTCGCCAAACTACGGTGAATGCAGCTGGAGAAATAGGGAAAGCAAATTTTAAATTAGTACAATTATTCTTTGACAAAGGATTGTTTGATGAACATCATTCTGTAAGAAATGCTGTGATTGGCTCTATGAAAAAAATGGGAGAGAAGAATCCGAAGCCTATTTTAGATTGGGCAAAAGGGTATTTAAAGCATCCTAATAAAGAAATTCGCCGCGAAATATGTCACGGAATCGAACTCAGAGGCAGAACCCACCCACAAGATGTATTACCTTTATTAAAAGTATTGCAGTTTGACGAAACAAAAAGAGTTAGAAATACCCTAATTCATGTATTAGGACAAATCTCATATAAAAATGCATGCTTAAAAACGGTGATCAATGATTTAAATACATGGAAAAACAAAGAACTGGTTCAAGAAGCCTTAGATGAAATTGTAGATGTACATAGACGCTATGCAAAATTTGCTGTATTATCGCAACAGGAAGCAATTGAATATATAGATAAAAATTATGGCACAGCATAACGAGCTCGGTAAGAAAGGTGAAGAGTTAGCGTTAGAATTCCTACTAAAAAAAGGATACGTAATCCTAGATAAGAATTGGCGCTACCAAAAAGCAGAGGTTGATATTATTGCTCAAAAAGAAGAGATACTTGCTGTTGTTGAGGTAAAAACACGCTCTACAACCGATTTTGGAAATCCACAGGATTTTGTAAATCCTAAAAAAATAAAATTACTCGTTGCTGCAATCGACGAATATGTAATTTCTAAGAACTTAGATGTTGAGGTACGCTTCGATATCGTTGCTATTGTAAAAGAAAAAAACACGTTCAGTATCGAACATATTGAAGATGCTTTTTTACATTTTTAATTTATTTTTCTAAAAAAATCTTTAATTCTTTTACATCATTGGGTTTATCTAAAATGATCTTTCTTGAGTCTAAAAGATAAAAAGAAGGAGTAGCATTGACACCATAAATAGCTGCATATTTATTCTTCCATTTATTTTTTCCATAAATATGTGTCCAACTAGCATATTTTGCAGTTTCTGTTTTCCAACCTGCTTTACTTTGCTCAGTTTCTAGGCCTACAGCTACCACTTTTATCGTTGGTTTATCTTTTAAATAGGCTTTTAATAACGGTAGTTCTTTTAAACAATGACCGCAAGTTGAGCTCCAAAAAACTACTAAATAATTAGGAGAACCATGCATTTTAAGTAAGCTTTTTTGTATTCCTTTTTCTTCCCATAAAATATTGGGTGCAATATTGCCAACTGCTGTTCGCAATTGCCCTTTAATATCATTGATAAACCTTACATCCTGATTTTCTTTAGGTAATGTCAGATAATGGTTGAGTACATGATTTGTCATTTTAATATCTTGAATCTGAGCAAAATTATAGAGAAGTCCCTCTTGAATATCTTGCGATAATTTAGGATTAGTTTTAAGTTTTTCTAATGTAATATTGATAGCCTGTTTTCTTAGCTTTCTTTGTGTTTCTATATCATCAGAAGTATTTAATTTAAAAATAAATTCATTGATCTTATCATGAATAAATGTAGTATTTGATAACTGGTTATTAGAAAAATCTATATAATCGTAGAAATGAGTGGTAACACCATCTAAATACGCTTTTGGGTTGCTATAAAGTGTTTCGTTATAATAACTACGATCTGATTTTATAAAATCATAGACGAAGAGCCCTGTAGCGTCCTTTTCAAATTGTTTTTGTACAGCATCTAATAATTGTAATTCCTTTTTATAAGCTTGTTCGATTGAGGTTTTATCTAATTCTGTGAAATACGCAACTTGTAAAGAATCTAAGCGGTTTTCTATAGGAGTAATCGTTTTTACATAATGTTGGTACAGTATATTATTTTTCGATTTTGAGAATTTTACAGTGTTTTTAGCGTTACCTGGAACAAAAGATAGTTCTACATCTTCATCATCATAAAAAATATCTAAGTATCCTTGATTTTGCATGTCATATACCAAACGATACATTCCTTTTTCTCTGTTTTTTGACATGGCAAGTTTAAACGTACCTTGTTTAATAGAGTCATAGGTTACAAAATCTTGTTTAGATCCATTCAGTTTATAAGCAAGCATCCAAGGATACTTTTCTGTAGTTTTTAAAGTGCCGTTTATAGTATGTTGCGAGAAAGTAAAAGCAGAAAAAAGAAATAAAACGTAAAAAATCTGTTTTGACATAATAGCGTGTTTAATGATGGTTTTTACAAAAACTGAACCAAAACAAAAATACAGTTTTAAATCGATTGCATTACATTTGTTAAAAGGCAATTTCATGGACTTTCAAAACAAAGTAGTATGGTTAACGGGCGCTTCCTCTGGTATTGGTAAAGCCACTGCCATTGCACTTTCTCAACAGGGTGCGAATATCATTATTTCTTCTCGAAAAATTGAAAAACTAGAAATGGTTAAAGTTTTATGCGATTATCCAGATAGGGTCAAAATACTCCCCTTAGATTTAGATAATTACGAAAACTTACATGCTATTGTTGAGAAAGCAATGTCCTTTTTCGGAAGCATAGATATACTTATTAATAACGGAGGTATTAGTCAAAGAGCATTGGCGATTGATACAGAAATGAGTGTTGATGAACATCTTTTCAAAACAAATTATTTTGGTACAGTTGCCTTAACTAAAGCCTTGTTACCTTATTTTATTGCAGAAAAGAAAGGACAAATAGTGGTAGTTACTTCGGTTGTTGGTAAAATAGGTACACCCTTGCGCTCGTCATACGCAGCTTCTAAACATGCACTTCACGGATTTTTTGATAGTTTGCGAGCAGAGATTCATAAGTATAATATTCAAGTAACATTGATTTGTCTGGGCTATGTGAATACAAATATTTCAATGAATGCGTTAACTGGTGACGGGCAGGCTCAAAATAAAATGGATACTAAAACTGCCAATGGCTTATCTCCTGAATATTTCGCCAAAAAAATGTTAAAAGCTATCGCTCGTAAGAAACACGAAGTAATTATTGGTGGAGCCTTAGAAAAATTATCAGTGTATCTAAAACGATTTTCACCTAAAACCTTAGCTAAACTAGTTCGAAAGTTAGCAGTAACTTAAGCGTATTTTCTTTTAAAAGTGACCTTTTAAAGTTTTGAGTGTCATAAGTATATAACAAACACTCAAACATTAGCAATGAAAAAGCTTACAAATTTAATACTAGTAATAAGCTTATTTCTTAGCGGGTTCAGTTTTGCACAAAGCTTTCAAAAACTAGACAAAGTTCCCCACGATATTAGTTATTACAGAGAAAGCAATATAACACCCCCTTTAGTAAAAGTAATTTACGGGCGCCCTAGTAAAAACGGAAAACAAGTTTTTGGTAAGCAAGTTCCTTTTGGTAAATTATGGAGAACAGGAGCAAATGAAGCTACAGAGGTAAAATTTTATGAAGATTTTACATTTGGCGATACGAAAGTAAAGAAAGGTACCTATATATTATATACGATTCCTAGTGAGAATGAATGGGAGATCATTTTAAGTAGCAATTTAGATGTTTTAGGAGCATTTCAATATAACGCTATATTTGATATAGCAAGAATAAAAATACCTGTTAAAAAAGCTGAAGAACTTGAAACATTTTCAATAGCTTTTAAAGATAAACAAGATATTACTGAAATGGTTTTAGGGTGGGATACAACCAGGGTAAAAATACCACTACAGTTTAAACGTAAAAATCAGATCGCTAAACGATGAATAAACATTACATTTGATTTAAGAGACACTTTTTAGTGTCTCTTTTTAAGTATTTTTTAGGTAATAATACGGTGAAAATAGCGTTGTTAAATTGAACTCAAAATACCTATACAATGAAAAGAATTATAATAGTTGCCATTGCCTTAGTAGCTGCAACTATAAGCTTCTCTCAAAATAGTAGTGACGATTTACGATCTTACCGAATTGGTTTGAAACTAGGAACTCCCAATCTGGTAAGTTTAGAATTTGAATATCTAATACCTTTACTTAATAATAGAATTGCTCCATTCGTTAATTATACAGGAGGTAAATATACAGAAGATAACGTCACAGCAAAATTGAGCACTTTTGAAATAGGCTCCAACATTTATTTTAGTAGAAGTACAGAAGGTAGAGGGTTATACGGAGCTTTATCGTACCAAAAGGTAGATGCTAAACTAGAAATTGAAGATTACAAAGCCAATGATGGTACTATTTATGAAGGTAATGCAAAAGCTGAAGCGGTTTTTAATGGTTTAAATATAAAAATAGGTGCTAGATTGGGTAAAAAATTCTTCTTCAGAACAGAATTAGGATATAGTTTTGGTCAGTTGCCAAAAGAGATCTTGGTAGAAGGTAATTTTCAAGGTGAACCGATAAGTGAAACTACATCTATCGAAGATGAAATAGAAGACTTACCTATCATATTTCAAAATGGGATACCGATATTTAACATAGGTTTTGGTTTTGCCTTTTAACATTTACAAAATAACTAGACTTGCAACAAAAAGTAGGAAAGGGGTTTTATAATTATCCAATCCTAAATTTCTTGAAGAGAATTTTATCAGAGGATACGTCTTTTTTATTATTTACTAGATTGAATACTTTCTATAACTACGGTTGAAAGAATAATAATTCCACCAATGATAGTGTTCGAAGCAGGTACTTCGTTTAAGAAGAACACTCCTAAAAGAATACCATAAATTGGTTGAATGCCACTCATGATACTCGCACTACTCACAGAGAATTTTTTTAAGCTTCTAATAA